>CAIUQW010000243.1 GCA_903901395.1 uncultured Chlorobiales bacterium
AGAATAGAACTTCTTGTCGATCAGGAAGTACTCCTGTTCCGGGCCGGCGTTGGTGATGACGCGCTGCACGCCCTTGATGCCGAGCGTGTCGAGCAGGCGGATGGCTGCCTTGCTGACGGCGTCCATCGAGCGGAGAAGCGGAGTCTTCTCATCGAGCGCTTCGCCGTGGTAGGAGATGAAAACGGTAGGGATGCAGAGGGTCATGCCCTTGCCGCCCTTCATGAGGAACGCCGGGCTGGAGATATCCCATGCGGTGTAGCCGCGGGCCTCGAAGGTCGAACGCATACCGCCCGACGGGAAGCTCGATGCGTCAGGCTCGCCCTGGATGAGCTGCTCGCCCGAGAAACGCTCGATCACGCTGCCATCTCTTTCGAGGGTCAGGAAGGCGTCATGCTTCTCGGCGGTGGTGCCGGTCATCGGCTGGAACCAATGGGTGTAGTGGGTGGCGCCATGCTCCATCGCCCACTCCTTCATACCGTGGGCCACGACTCCGGCGATGTCGGCAGGAAGCTTCTTGCCTGCCTTGATCGTCTCCTGCACTGCCTTGAACACCTCTTTGGGAAGCCTGTCGCGCATGGCTTCAGTGCCGAAGGTCAATGCGCCGTAGTAGGACGCCACTGTTTTTTTGCTCTCGTTACTCAAGAGATCCTCCTTTACATTGTTATTGAACGTGATTGATACACCCTTGTATGGTAATTACTTACGAGATTTTTTCTCATCGAAGGTGAGCAGCACCTGTCTGTCCTGAAGATTGTTGCGAACGATCTCGGCGCTGATCCGGTTGTTTTTCTTCATTTGCGAAAGCACGAAGCTCGTGTTCGTACCCTGCACACCGGGCCAGCTCTGAATGCGCGACAGGAACCGTTCGAGCGAAGCGGTGTTGTGCGTCATCACCTTGAGAATATGCGAGCCCTCGCCGGTGACGGAGTAGCACTCCATGATCTCCTCCTCCTTCAGGACATGCTCCATGAACGACTTGTAGTGCTTCGAGGAATCGACCCGAACGCGCACGAAAGCCTGGATGTCGAAGCCGAGCTGACGCTCATCGACCTCCATCGTGAACCCTTTGATGATACCGTTCTTCTGAAGCTTGTCGAGGCGCTCGCTGACCGATGGAATCGACAGGCCAACGACCTCGGCAAGTTCGCTCAGCCGTATGCGGCCATTGCCACCGAGAGATTCGATGATCTTGAGGTCTATGAGGTCGAGGTGTCCTGACATAAAAAGAATCTTCGATTTTGTAGGAAATTAATGAAATCCAAGAAATAAACAAGCTTCATCTAAATAAAAGGGGATTTTATCAGCCATTTTCCTAAAATATTTAGGGCAACTCTTTGATCAATCGCGCCATTATTCAGACAGGCATCTTGGTATTTGCAAACGAGAATGTAAGTTAATAATCTATGTCTCTCAACCGCTTTCTCGCCCGGCGCTCCCGCAAACGGGACGTGAATGATCGAGAGATAAAGTTGCTGTAAATCATCCGATGTAAAGTACGTCATGAAGGAAGTATCCAGAAAATTCTCTGCTGATGAAAGTGAATCGCCGAATCCCTCCGGCCGATTGATCCCGCAACCGCAAAGAGATGGCCGCCCGGCCTTTCTCGACCTGCGTTTCGTGGTGAAGGAGTCGCTCAACCTCGGATTCCGGTGGTTCGACGAAGTTGACAAAATGCTCCAGAAATTCAAGGAGGAGGAACCTGAGAAAAAGGGTGAACCTGAAAACAATGAGGGAAAAGAAGAGGCAAGCTCTCCGTCGTGACCTACGCCAAGCGGAAGGCCCCGGTTCATGCACGCTTTCGCGATAGAGCGGCAAATCCTTATATTCTGCAATATTTTTCAGCATCTCCAACATCAAGCAACTCAAGCAACGTTGAAAGTAGCCATATTCGGAGCCGGTGTCGCCGGTCTCAGCGCGGCCATCGAACTGGTCGAGCGCGGTTATACCGTCGAGCTGTACGAAAAGCGCAAGGTACTCGGCGGAAAAGTGTCGGTATGGAAAGACAGTGACGGCGACTCGATAGAGTCCGGCCTGCACATCGTTTTCGGTGGTTACGCGCAGCTTCAGGAGTATCTGAAAAGGGTCGGCGCGGCTGACAACTACCAGTGGAAGGAGCATTCGCTCATCTACGCCGAGCCGGACGGCAAGCAGTCGTTCTTCAAGAAAGCCAACCTGCCCAGCCCGTGGGCGGAGGTGGTCGGCGGCCTGCAGGCGGACTTCCTCACCATGTGGGACAAGATTTCACTCATCAAGGGTCTCTGGCCCGCGCTTGCCGGAAACGAGGAGTATTTCCGCAGCCAGGATCACATGACGTATTCTGAGTGGCACCGCCTGCACGGCGCGTCGGAGCACTCGCTCCAGAAATTGTGGAAGGCCATCGCGCTCGCCATGAACTTCATTGAGCCGAACATCATCAGCGCCCGCCCGATGATCACGATCTTCAAATATTTCGGCACGAACTACGCCGCCACCAAGTTCGCCTTCTTCCGCAAGAATCCCGGCGACTCGATGATCGAGCCGATGCGGCAGTACATCCAGAGTAAAGGC
>CAIUQW010000244.1 GCA_903901395.1 uncultured Chlorobiales bacterium
GACGGTAGATTTTCTGATTCTCTTTCCAGTACTGAAAATAGGGGTCGGTCACCTCGTCAGGGATGATCCGGTTGGAGATGACCATGTCGATGGAGATGTTGTAGAGGCTCAGGTAAGCTTGCGCCCGCAGCGATTCCTTGATGACCATCTTCTCCGGGTTGGTGACGAGCCGCACCGAAGTAATGCTGCCGTCGGTGAGTATCCGCCCGAGTGCCTCGATCTGCTCGTAGAACTGGAAGGGCAAATCCATCATCTCCCTGTCGGGCAGCGAAAAACCGGCAAGCGGCCTGAATATCGGCTCCACGAGCGGGCGCAGATAGACGGCCATCTTTTCGAGCGGTTTGTAGAGCCGCCGCATGTACCAGCCTCCCACTTCGGGAATGCTGAGGAGACGCAAAGCCGTGCCGGTCGGTGCGGAATCGATGATCAGCACGTCGTAATCGCCCTCCTTGTGATGGCGGAACACCCTGACCAGCCCGAAAATCTCGTCCATGCCGGGCAGGATGGAAAGCTCCTCGGCCTGCACGCCGTCCAGTCCACGGGCCTGAAGCACCTCGGTCATGTAGCGCTTGACGCTGCCCCAGTTCTGCTCCAGCTCTTCGAGCACGTCGAGTTCGGCTCCCCAGAGATTGTGGCGCACCTCGCGCGGCTCGTGGCCAAGCGGCACATCGAAGCTGTCGGCGAGCGAGTGGGCGGGGTCGGTGCTCAGCACGAGGGTTTTGTTGCCCAGCTCGGCGCAGCGCAAACCAGTAGCCGCAGCCATGGATGTCTTGCCCACCCCGCCTTTTCCGGTCATGAGAATCAGGCGCATGTGAACCTCCGTTTTTCCTAACCCAACCACGGGCGGGAAAAAATAGTTTGTGCTCGCCAATCTCCCCGCCATCGAGCTGAGAAGAACGCATCCACGGACGGCATGGCGGAGGACGTAAAAAAAGCCTCTCCGCCGAAGTGGCATGAGAGGCTTGAAACCTGGGGACAGCGTTCGTGAGACGTGACGCCGTCATTCCGGAACCGCTCAGAAGAGCTGGTTGTCGGTTCTGCGCAGGATGATAGCGTACTCGTTCTGGTCGGTCATCGGCTTTCTTTTGACCGAGAGGCTCCACTCGACATTCAGCCACGCCCCATCGCCGGTCTTGAAGCGCGAATAGAACATGAGCACGGCCTCCTGTGGCTTCTGGCGGTCGAGCGCGCTCTTGAAATGCTGGTAATCATCCGGATGGACAATCTCCGAAAGCGACACCCCGGCAAGAGCGCCCGGCGCGAAGCCGAGGAACTTTTCGATCGAGCTGCTCAGGTCAACAATATTCTCCTCGTCGTCGAGCACGGCATAGGCTTCGATGGCCGGTTTGAGCCGCTCTTCGAACCTGCCGATGTGCATGCGCACCTGGCGGAGCAGATTGTCTATATCCATGCGGTAGCGGGAAAGCGCCAGCGCATCGCTGATCGGGCTCACCTGCTCGCCCACGGCATGACCGGTGAGGATCCAGTCGATATCGGCTCCATCCTTTTCGAGCCGGTCAAGCATCTTTTTACCCGGAAGACACTTGCCCTTGAGATACGGAGTCATCTGCGCCGGATACTTGATGCCCACCGCCCGGCAAAAAGCGTTGACCGATCCATGCTTTTTGAGGATATAATTTCGGAGACGGTGGTTGAAGCC
>CAIUQW010000245.1 GCA_903901395.1 uncultured Chlorobiales bacterium
AACCATCGACGACTTCTACGTGCAGGAGTTTCCCGCGTGGGTAAACGTGCTCGCCATCACCGAAGAACACCAGGCGGTGCTCATCCGCCAGTACCGCCACGGCCTCGGCGAAGTTTCTTGGGAACTTCCGGCGGGGGTTGTCGATGAAGGTGAATCGCCGTTTGAAGGCGCGAAGCGCGAGCTGCTCGAAGAGACCGGCTACAGCGGCGGCACTTGGACACCGTTGATGGAGCTAAGCGCGAATCCGGCCCTCCAGAACAATATTTCTTACTCTTTCCTCGCCGAAGGGGTAAGCCTTTCCGGCTCGCAGCACCTCGACGCGACAGAGGAGATCACCGTGCATCTAATGCCGCTCGACCGTCTGCACGAGATCGTTTTCGACGGCGGGATGCTCCAGGCGCTGCACGCGGCTCCGATCCTCAAGTATCTCTTGCAGAAGCCACTGACCTGAACGAGAAAGGATCGACCCGCTATGAAAAAGCAGAAACAGCTCGACCTGCTCGAAGAGGCTATCGTTTCTACCGGCCACAAAGTGCGGTACGAAAAAGGCAGCTTCATCGGCGGCGATTGCCGGGTGAAGGAGAACAAGATCGTCGTGGTCAACAAATTCCTGCCCATCGAAGGCAAAATCGCCACCCTCGCCTCGGTACTCCGAAAAATCAACCCGTCCGGACTTTCGCCGGAGGTCGCCAACATCCTCGACACCCTTGCCGTTCCGGACCTGTTCAGCCGGGAGAACGGGTAGCAAACAACCTGCGGCTCACTTGTCCATTGTGTCCATGTTCGTCCGTGATAGTCCACTCACGAAGCTCCACGGACACGCGAGGGCGGCCACAAGAGCCGCCCTACAAAATCACTGACTTATAGCTTTTCGCCGCCGCCATCCGGTGAAATTCCGGATAACGGCGGCAAGGTTGGTTTGGTACCGGTGAGAAAAATCAAACATGTTGAGCGGCCTGACGGGTGAATCGTGTTCGTCCTGCGAGAGCGGCAAATCCAACAGCAAGGAGCGACAGAGAGGTTGGCTCTGGAACCGCAGTGGGCATAACGTCCGCATAGGTCGTGCCCACCCGGATTTCATCAATGGTATAATATCCGTAATTATTGAATTTAAACGTCGTACCAACCAAAGGGTTGGCAGGATCGAAATTTGTTTTGACAGCCGAAGGTACGGCAGACTCCGATCCATCAAGAGCAGGATTGATAAAGATCGAGTAAATATCGTTACCGGCCAGAAACTGTGCCTTCAGGACGATGAATGCGGTTACACCGGCAGTTATTGGAACGCTCGATGAATCGATGACGCCCAGCGGGCCTTCGAGGCCATAATTGTTATATCCATCAGCTCCTGACTTGCCAACGTAGATTCCACGCCCTATATCATCGGTAAGGTTTACTCCTCCGTAATAGCCATACCCCGTTTCGGGCCGGAACAGAAAACTCACATACAGGGTTGTTCCCTCCTGTCCGAACTGCGGCAGATTCCGCCAATAAATAGCCGATGAGGATAATTTAGGCCCAGGCGTTGTGGCGGTAGTCAGCGCATTGCCTTGAATGGCGAGATTTCCATAAGAGAGACCCGACGAACTGACAACTCCCGGCCACGTTACCGACGGATCATACCCGCTCCAACTGCTGCCTGCCGCCCAGCCCGTGCCGCCACTTTGTCCCAGGATGTCGGTTCCCGAGGCATAATCGAAGCCTTCATAGGCGATCAGCGCTGCATGGGCGGGAGATGCCGCCAGCAATCCGGCCAGAACTCCAGAAACGAGTAATGGCGCTTTTCTGCTCTTGTTCTTCATGGTAGTGTTCCTTATTGAAAAAATTGGAAAAACCATTCAGTAAAAAGGAGCGTGTATCAGGACTCTCTGTGATGAAGACAGTAAGCCTTTTCCATAAGCGTTCAGTATAAAAGTTTGGACGTATGATTTACTTTTTATATGTACGAATAGTACGCATCGAATTCAAGGAAATACTTCAGGGCATCTCCAAAAAAAATCGTGTGGCGTAAAGGTTTTGCGGTAAAATGATGAGCGCGCGGTTATCCCTGGCGTTTGCCGCCGTGATCCGGTAACTCACACGATTCCGGATCACGGCGGCGGGCTGAACGATTCAGATGTTGAGCGCTCGCTTGTCGATGGCGAGGGCGGCTTCTCTCATCACTTCCGACAGGCTTGGATGCGGGTGGCAGGTTCTGGCGATGTCTTCGGAGGCCGCGCGGAACTCCATGGCGAGCGACGCTTCGGCAATCAGATCGGAGGCATCCGCGCCGATGATGTGCACGCCGAGAAGCTCATCGGTTTTGGCGTCGGCCAGCATTTTGATGAACCCTTGCGCATCGCCAAGACCAAGCGCCCGGCCGTTCGCGGAAAAGGGGCACTGCCCGGCCTTGTAGTCGCGCCCTTCCGAGCGGAGCTGCTGTTCGGTCTTGCCGACCCAGGCGATTTCAGGCGTGGTGTAGATGACCCACGGCATACTCTCGTAGTTAACATGAGGTTTCTGGCCGGCAAGCAGTTCCGCTACCATCACCCCTTCATCTTCGGCCTTGTGCGCCAGCATCGGGCCGCGCACGACATCGCCGATTGCATAAATGCCCGGAGCCGCCGTCGCGCAGTGCGCGTTGACGGGAATGAAGCCGCGCTCGTCGGTTTGCAGGCCGACCTTTTCGAGATCGAGCTGTTCGGTGTTCGGCACGCGCCCGACGGAGACGATGAGCTTGTCGCATTCGAGCAGATGTTCGGCCCCCTGGTCGTCGGTATAGGCCACCGTCACGCCACTGTCGGTGACTTTCGCCTGCCCGATCCTGACGCCGAGTTTGATATGCAGTCCCTGCTTCTGGAAGATTTTCGAGGCTTCCCGCGAAATGCTTTCGTCGGCGCTGGCCAGAAACGATGGCATGACTTCAAGAACGGTGACCTCCGCGCCGAGCCTGCGCCAGACGGAGCCGAGTTCGAGGCCGATCACGCCCGCGCCGATCACGCCGAGCTTTTTCGGAGCTTCGGTGAATTTAAGCGCCCCTTCGTTGTCGCAGATCGAGACATTATCGACCTTGACGTTTGGTATCTCCCTCGGTTTCGAACCAGTGGCGATGATGACATTTTTGGCGATAACCTCCTCCTGATCGCTTTTTCCGCGAATGGTTACCCTGACGCCCTCTTCGGTTCTGCCCGCGAACGATGCGCGTCCCTTCAGCAGCGTGATTTTGTTTTTCCTGAACAGAAACTGGATGCCCGAGGTCATCTTTGTGACAATATCATCTTTCCGCTGCTGCATCCGGGCTATATCGATGCTGACACAATCGGCGTCGATACCATGAGCCGCGTAGTTGAGCGATACGTTTTCGTAGGCCTCAGAAGAGGCAACCAGCGCCTTGAGAGGAATGCAGCCCGCATTGAGGCAGGTGCCGCCGAGGCGCGGCTGGCCATCGGAGCTGTCGTATGGATTGAATTCGCAGCAGGCTACCGAAAAGCCGAGCTGCGCGGCGCGGATAGCCGCAATATAGCCGCCGGGTCCGGCGCCGATGACAAGTACGTCGAATTGCATGGTCATATGAGTTTCTTTCTTGCTTAAAGGTCAAGTAACAGACGCGCCGGGTCTTCGAGCACATCCTTCATTGCAACAAGGCCGAGCACCGCTTCACGACCGTCGATGATGCGATGGTCGTACGAAAGCGCCAGGTAGTTCATCGGGCGGATCACAATCTCTCCGTTTTCGACAACGGGACGCTCCTTGGTGGCATGGATGCCGAGAATCGCCGATTGGGGTGGATTGATGATCGGCGTCGAAAGCATCGAGCCGAACACGCCGCCATTCGAGATCGAGAAGGTGCCGCCGGTCAGCTCATCGAGCGACAACACGCCAAGCTTGGCCTTGGCCGAGTAGTCCGCGATTTTCCGCTCGATTTCAGCGATGCTCATCTGGTCGACGTTGCGCAGTATCGGCACGACCAGCCCCCTCGGCGAGCTGACGGCGATGCCGATGTCGAAGTAGCCGTGGTAGATGATATCCTTGCCATCGACCGA
Source organism: uncultured Chlorobiales bacterium (assembly GCA_903901395.1). Taxonomy (GTDB): domain Bacteria; phylum Bacteroidota; class Chlorobiia; order Chlorobiales; family Chlorobiaceae; genus Chlorobaculum. The sequence continues at coordinate 4,023 of CAIUQW010000245.1, forward strand.
TGCGTTCAGGATCGGATACTTTCGTAGCGCCTGCACCACCGCCTTGACAAAGAAGGACATGAAGCCGAGCTTGACACCATGCTCTTTTTCAAACGTCTCCTTGTAGCGGTTTCTCAGGGTCATGACCGGCTGCATATTCACTTCGTTGAAGGTCGTGAGTATGGCGTTGGTCGCCTGCGATTGCAGGAGCCGTTCAGCAATTCGCGCCCTAAGCCGCGTCATGGGCACGCGCTGTTCCGGGCGCTCCGTCAGGAGCGGCGCTTCGAGATGCGCCTCGACCGGCTTCGGTTTCGGCGGCTGAGGCTGAACCGGCGCTGGCGTTCCGCCTTCCGCTTCCGCCTCGATAGCCGAGAGCACGTCGCCTTTGGTGATGCGTCCGCTCTTTCCGGTGCCCGTGATCTCTGCGGGGTTGAGTCCCGTTTCCGCAATAAGGCGCGCCGCCGAAGGCATGGCGAGCGGCGTTTCCTGAGATGCTCCTTCGCCAGAGGCGGCTTGCGGCCTTGTTTCCGGGGGTTGGACGGATGGGGCTGGCGACGGCGCGGCAACCCCCTCGCTGTCGATTCGAGCCAGCACCTGACCGGCAGTTACCGTGCTGCCATTACCGGCAAGAATCTCGAAGAGAATGCCCGACGATGGCGACGGGACATCGAAGATCACTTTGTCCGTTTCGATTTCAAACAGAATTTCGTCTTCAGCTAC
>CAIUQW010000246.1 GCA_903901395.1 uncultured Chlorobiales bacterium
AATCGTGGCGCTCCTCGGCGATCACGGACGCTACCGGCTCGGCATGGCCCGCTGGGGGCTGATTCCGCACTGGTCGAAGGAGATGCCGAAAAACCGCCCGATCAACGCCCGCGCCGAAAGCCTCGCCATCAAGCCATTCTTCCGCCATATGCTGAACCGGCAGCACTGCATCGTTCCGGCAAGCGGCTTCTATGAATGGAAGCCCACCGGGGAGAAACGCAAGGAGCCCTGGTACATCCGCCGGAAGGACAATCGTCCGATGGCTTTGGCGGGACTCTGGGACGAGTGGCAGCCGCCCGGCCCGCCATCGCTGCCGATGCTCACCTGCACGATCATCACCACCGCCGCGAACCGCGAGATGAAGCCGGTGCATGACCGGATGCCGGTCATCCTCGAAGAGGCGGAGTGGCCCGCCTGGCTCGACTCCTCGAACCGCGATGCCACCAGCCTGCTCGACCCGGCGGACGACTTGGTGCTCGACCTCTATCCGGTTTCAACCGCTGTGAACAATCCCCGAAACGACAGCCCGCACTGCATCGAACGCCTCGGAAACACCAGTTGAACCTTTGTGGGCTTAAAACCGTTAACAGACCCTGAGCGTAAGGATGTTCAGACAAAATTTTGTATTCTGTCACAGAAAATGGCCAATATATAACCAAATGATTATAAATCGATTGTTATATTCTCCGTAAAATCATGAGCTGATTTTTTCATCCATAAAACAACGATTCGTATCATCATGAAGTCCACTGCCGGGATTTTTCTTGTCAGCCTCCTTTTCCTTGGCGCCTGCGCCCAGCAACCCGCGCCGCAAACGGAAGCACAACAGAATCCGCAAACCCCCGCCCATCAGGAGTCAACCGAAAACGAAGGAAGTTCCGCCGCAACGAGAGGATCGGATGACACCAACCTTTCCGATGCCGAAGTTGCCGCCGGTGAGGAGGTCTACGAAACCAACTGCGCCGGATGCCATGACAGCGGCACGGGCGGCGCTCCGAGACCGGGCAACAAGGAGGACTGGAAAGCGCTTATCGACCAGCCCATCGAGGTACTGACGAAACGTTCGATGGAGGGATTTGACGGCAAGAAGGGCACCATGCCGCCAAAAGGTGGCAATGACGCTCTCACCGAAAAAGAGGTTACCAACGCGGTCAAATACATGGTCTTCAAGACCCGCTAATCTCTCGTAGCTGATAAATTGGGGGCGATCCGCCACTCGCCCCCAATTTATCAGTGCGCGACTTTTCTCCGATACATGCCGGAGCCGGTTGTCCCTGCGAAAAATTTACGGCACGCGATGAATCAGCGCCGGTCGGTGTTGCACCGTTCGCGCGTAATGCACCGCCGGTTTGCCGAAAAGCATCGCGTAGCCGAAGAGGTGGTCGTCCGGAATGCCGAGGCTCCGGCGAATCTCGGGCAGCATCTCGTCGATTGCCCAGGCGGCGATGCCGTTCCAGAGCGTGCCGACGCCGCAAGTCTGCGCGTACAGCTCGAATGTCGTAAGGGCAATCAAGCAATCCTCCTTCGGGCAGGAGAGCTTTTTCGGAGCCGACGCGATGAGCAGGTGCGGCGCATCCCGGAAAATCAGATCGATCCGGTGCTTCTCCCATACCTTCACGAACTTCGCGTAATAAGTTTTCGATGCGGGCAACTTCCCTTCCCTGTCGAGACGAACAAGCCCCTCCATCACCTCTTCGCGCAAACGGGCAACCTTCGCGCGCTCATCGAGCACGGTGAAGCGCACCTGGCGCGAATTCACGCCGGTCGGCGCGTGCCACGCCACATCGAGCAGCTTCTGCATCAGCGCGGGATCGAGATTCTCCGGCTTGTAACGCCGCACCGAGCGCCGCCCTTTGATGAGGGTTTCGAGCTGCAACGGATCAGGATAGCCTCCCTTCAGCGGCAAGCTCTCCTCCGGCCTGTAGCCGAGAATCGAAATCGCCCCCACCGGACAGATGGCCAGACAGTGCTCGCACCTGAGGCAGGCAGGCTCCTTTTCAGGCGCGATGGTCGGAAACCCCTCGCCATCCATCACGATGATGCGCGACGGACAATCCTTCGAGCAACTGCCGCACTGCGTGCATTTATCTTCGTCAACCTTGAAATCGATCATATCACCTTTGTTTTGTTTTGTCACTCCGATAGCGACAAACCTGAGACCACCCGGAGCAGCTCTCCGAAAATGATAAAACTCGAAGTTTTGTAAAAACGATTTTTTTCTTAGCTTAGGTTCACTTTGGTGAAGTGGCCGAGTGGCTAGGCAGAGGTCTGCAAAACCTCGTACAGCGGTTCGAATCCGCTCTTCACCTCCAATGACCACAGCACACGCTAAAAAAACCCCTGTAAATTCAGGGGTTTTTTATTGTTCGAAGCTCCGCTCCGACAACCTCAGCGCTCCACCACACATCACACTCCCATGGTCGCCATAGCCATAACGAAACGCAATGGCGGGAATGAGATCGAAAATCAGTCATTACTCCGGCCACAATCAATCGCTATCGCCGTCGTTGTAAGAAATCAGGCTCAAGCCTTTATCAGTTTTGTCTTATCTGCATACCCCGGACTGAAGTCCGGGGCAATTTTTTGAGATTTTTAATGCCGGATTAATAAGCGATAAAAAAGCGAACCCCTTCGAGGCAATCACCAGGAAGGGGTTCGCGGGAGTATCGCTCTGATGTACCGGCGCTCGATGATCGTTCAATCGGCCGTTTCCATCCTTTTCTTTCTCTTCCATACCGCCATGAGCGCGCCACCAACGCCGAGCAAAGCTACCGTGTTGGGCTCAGGAACCGGGGCGAATTGATTGTAATTCAGTGACAGTACCTGCTGCGTCTGCGTCGCCCACCCGGTCGAGCCGGTAAAGCCGATCGATGCCGTCGGTGCGCCTATAATTGACTGTATATTCCCGATGTTATACGAAAGCATGGCCGTACCGGGTTTCGAGTTTGTCTGGCTGACGCTCACGCTCAAAAGGCTGCCATCGTAATCGACCCAGGCATACCACGGCCCATGACCATTGAACTCCGGCCAGATGTTTTGCGTCGCCTGGCTGACCATGGAGCCATTCACATCGATGCCGATATGATTGTTATTCGGGTCACTGATTTCGCCATTATACCAGTTATCGAACTCTATGCCGACGCTCTTCGGAATGCCGGTATACGACCCGCCGTCAGTAGTGATCGTCCCGTAACCCAAGCCACCGCCATTACCTCCGGAGGTCGCGCTGGCGGGATTTTTTATGACGAAGACGATGCCATCCGCGCTTCCGTGACCGGAGTAAGTGCCGGTGTACTGAAAGCTGAAATTCGCGTGAATGGTTGTAATTCCAACCGGCGAAGTGCTGTAAGCCGAACCGATCTGGTACGTCGGATCGCTCCGGTTGTTATCGGTGAGCTGCAACACCCCGTTGGGAAGTTTTGTGGCCGATGAACCCGGCGTGGGAGCAATATCGTTAAGAGTGATGCTGTTCAGCATGGGAAGAGCCTCGGCCTGACCGGCGATGCCCAGACACCCAAGCATAAACAGAGTAGTAAGCAACTGTTTTTTCATGTCTGTCAGGTTTTTGACAACTGATGATTGTTTGAATAACAGCCACTATATACATATTTAATAAATTATTTAAAATATCTTACATGTATACTATATATGATCTTTATAAGTACGTCAACCCCATCGATACCTCTTCGAGTTGAAGAAGTGACGATTTTATGATGTAATTATTAACCTGACGCGACCTCACTCGTGATCGATTTTGAGGCGATATAGGGGCATTTTTGTCCTGTATCGACAGGAAAAATACGGCGGAAGGAATAAAGGGGTTTGCCTCTTCTTCGTCCTCTTCAGACCGGAAAATGAGGCTTGATACTGATTCGGCGCTGAATGTTATTCATGAATTAACTATCGTATAAATGTATGATTATCAACCTTATACGTGTAGATTTTCCCCGAACCTTACTGTTGGCGTGAAGCCTTGGGATCGTATGAATTCACACCTTCAGCATTGAAATTCAGCATCTTGACGTAAAAGCTGACACACCGCTCATGATGGTGTCAGATCAAGACAATACAGATCATGTATATACTATCGATCCAAATCGCTCATCCGGAAATTTTTTTTCAGATTCTGGATAAAATTCTTGCAACTCAGCGCTTTGAGGTGACTCCTGATGCGGTTGAACTGCGTTCTTGCCGTCGCTGATCATACCTCAAAACCAGCCAGCATCGGCTCTTCATCCACAAGCCACAAAGCAAAGCAGGAATATCTGATGCACCTCGGCGAGTGCTGACGCTTGATTCGGCATCATGTCAGTACCTGACGTGATGCAGAAATGATGAATGATGGATACATACTATTTCTATATCGAATAGAACATCGCTCTCAGCCCGTCAAGAGTCGCGTTATCGCACCTCAGGCGGAATGCTTGATAACAGAGGCATATAAGCTGAACTCTCATATATATAGTTTCCTCCATAGCCTGCAGGCGCGACAATAAGGCAAATGGGCCACCGTTTCCGGCAGCCCTTTTCGTGTTTGCTGGCTCTCCTTTGAGTCAGCCCTTAAGCTATAATACTATACCCTCCGTCTGTCCTCACCCCGCCAAAAACCTCAGAGCGAGGTAGCTCATCATGCCCATGCCGGTTTCGAGAGCGTGCTCGTCGGGGTCGAAGGTTGGCGAGTGAAGCAGATTGCCCGGCGCGGAGCCGTCGAGGCCGGTACCGAGCTGCCAGAAGCTGCCGGGGCACTCACGCAGGTAGTAGGCGAAATCCTCGGCGGTCATGAGCGGCTCCGATTTGTGCACTTTCTCGTCGCCGAGAAACTCCTTGCCCGCTTCCCAGGCGATGTCGGTCATGTCGGGATCGTTGCTGAGCACCGGATAGCCGCTGACAATCTCGACCTCTGCCTCGCAATCGAACGCGGCGGCAACCTGCTTGACCGTCCGGTCGAACTTTTCGTGCAGGAGCGCGCGAAGCTCTTCGTTCATGGTTCGCATCGTGCCCATCATCGTCACCTTGCCGGGGATGATGTTGGTGGCGTGGCCGCCGTTGATCGAGGCGATGGAGAGCACCGCCGATTCGTGCGGCGGGGCGACGCGGCTGACAAGGTGCTGCAAGGCCGTGATGATGTGCGCCGAGGCAAGAATCGGGTCGCGCGTCTTGTGCGGCGCAGAGGCGTGGCCGCCCTGGCCGTGAATCGTGATGTAAAGCTCGTCGGCGGCAGCCATGAAACTCCCCTTGCACATGGCGATGCTGCCGCTTTTGACGCTCGGAAAGCAGTGCTGCGCGAAGATCGCCGATGGCTGGTACTTTTCGAGCAATCCCGCCTCGATCAGCGGCCTGGCGCCGCCGGGCGCTTTCTCTTCGGCTGGCTGGAAGATCAGGAGCACGTCGCCCTTCAGCTCCGACTTCATATCGTTCAGCACGATGGCCGCGCCGAGCAGCATCGCCGTGTGCATGTCGTGGCCGCAGGCGTGCATGCAGCGATCGACCGTCGAAGAGAAATCGTGCTGGTTCTCCTCCTGAAGCGGCAGCGCGTCGATGTCGGCACGCAATGCTATGGTGCGCCGCTCTCCGGTTATCGCTCCTTCGCCCCGCAAGAGTGCAACCACACCAGTCTCCATGAGCGGCGGTTCGGCTTCGATGCCAATCTTGGCGAGATACTCTTTGATGAATGCAGTAGTTTGAAACTCCTGATAGGAGAGCTCGGGATGCTGGTGCAGGTGACGCCGCAACGCCGCTACCTCGGGATAAATCCTGCGTGCAGCCTCCCGAACCGTGGCTGCAATGGTACTGAAATCCTCATCCTTCATAAACCGTATTTTTCGTTATAGCCAACCGGCACTCAACCGGCATTTACATATCCATATAGTGAATGAATTCGAGCGCTTTTTCACGAAGCTCGTCGTAACCGGCGGCGGAAAACGAGGAGTGGTAGCGAATCAGGTAGCCGTAATTTTCCAGATTCCGGACAAGTCGGAAAAAGTCATGGGAAGCGACCCGGAAAAAGATGATTTGCCCGCCGCCCTGTACGCCCGATGGCCAGGAGGTGAAGCTGAGAATCGAAGCGTCGTTCTTTTCAATGGTCTCGATGATCTCAGAGAGCTTCGCGCCGGTAGGCGGCACCTCGATCTCGATGGTCGAACCGCCTTCGCCGGAATGAATGCGCTCGGCGAGAAATCCGAGGATTCTCCTGGTTGAAACAACGCCAGCATACCGACCTTCCGCATCGGCAAGCGGCACGATACCGCTTCTGGAGGCAGCGACCGGCAGAAGATTGTCGAAAAGCTGCTCGTCGGGACGATAGGCTCTCACCCTTTCGAGCAGCTCCCTGCCAAGCTTCTCCCTGACGGGCGGCCATCCCTTCCGGCCCTTGAGCAGACTGGAGAGAAACGCCATGCCAAGATAATGGTCGCCATCAAGCACTGGCGCACAGGCGCAGCCCGAATCAGCAAGCTTTCTTGCCACTTCGGCGGTCGAATCACCGAGGGTGAATACCGGATAGTCCGCCTCGACCAGATGTGAGAAGGTCACGGCCATTCAGCAACAATACTCAATTTTGTCGATACGGCGCTGATGACGTCCGCCCTCGAATTCGGCGGCGAACCAGCTTTCGAGAATCTTCGACGTGCTCGCTTCGTCGTTGAAGCGAGCGCCGAAGGCGAGCACATTGGCGTCGTTGTGCTGACGAGCCAGCGCCGCATATTCCGGGCCGCAGACGTTGGCCGCGCGAATCCCCTTCACCTTGTTTGCCGCGATGGAGATGCCGATGCCCGTACCGCACATCAGAATTCCCTGGTCGAAGGCTCCTTTGGCGACCGCTTCGGCAACCTTGTGGCCATAATCGGGGTAATCGACCGAATCGGTGTTGTATGGCCCCATATCCTCGAAATCGTAGCCATGCTTTTCAAGCCAGGAGAGCACGAATTTCTTCAGCTCGACCCCTGCGTGATCGCTTCCAACTGCAATCTTCATAATCCTTTAACTTTGGTTTTGATGTTTTTTTTCCTCCGGAAAGAACGCCGCATGAAGAGCCTCTGGCTGTCCGTTGCCGGGCGTCCGTTCCGCTTTCTGATAAAGGTTCCGTCAGGCTGCATCTCCCACGACTTGCGGTTGTCGCTGAGAATCAGTTCGAAATCGGACTTCACCGATTCGACCAGACGCTGATCGAGGACGGGAAAGAGCGTCTCGACCCTCTTGTCGAGGTTGCGCGGCATGATGTCGGCACTGCCGAGATAGAGCCGCGAATCGCCGCCGTTGTTGAAGCAGTAAACGCGGCTGTGTTCGAGAAAACGCCCGATCACGCTGATGACGCGAATGTTTTCGCTGACGCCCTTTACACCCGGCTTCAGACAGCAGATGCCCCGGACGATTAGGTCGATCTGTACCCCGGCCATCGAGGCTCGGTAGAGCGCCCGGATGATCTCCTCATCGACGAGTGCGTTGACCTTGATAACGATTCTGCCGTTTCCCTCCTGCTTCTGATGCTCGATTTCGCGCCGGATCATATCGAGAATCCACTTCCGCGTATTCAGCGGCGAGACGATCAGGGAGTGGAATTCGCGATGCTTCGAGTAGCCGGTCAGCGAGTTGAACAGCTCGGAGAGGTCGTCGGCAAGTTCGGAACTGGTCGTCAGATAGCTGTAATCGGTATAGATCCTCGCCGTCATCGTATTGTAGTTGCCGGTGCCGAGATGCAGATAGTGGCGCAGGCCGTCCTGCTCGCGCCGCACGATCATCGTCAGCTTGGAATGAGTCTTGAGGCCGGGCAGGCCGTAGACCACGTGAACACCCGCATCTTCAAGCGCCCTGGCCCAGATGATGTTGTTTTCCTCGTCAAACCGCGCCTTCAGCTCGACCAGCACCGCCACCTGCTTGCGCTGCTCTGCGGCGAACATCAGCGCCTTGACCACCGGCGAGTTGCTGCCGACGCGGTAAAGCGTCTGCTTGATGGAGAGCACCTCGGGATCGCGCGCCGCCTGCCAGATGAGATCGACCACCGGGGTGAACGAATCGTACGGATGATGCAGCAGCACATCGCCTGCACGCATTTCAGCGAACATGTCGGGCGTCTGCTTGCCATCGAGCGGATTGTGCGGCACGAACGGCTCGTCCTTCAGCTCGGGCCGGTCGATGCCGAGCAGCTCAATCAACGCGCTCATGCCGAGCACGCCGTCGATTTCGTATACATTACGCTCGTAAATCTCAAGATTCTTGACCAGCAGAGACCTGATGGAGTTCGGCATCTCCGGATTGACATCGAGCCGGATCACCTTTCCGTACCGGCGTGAGCGAACCCCCTGCTCGATGCTTTCAAGCAGGTCGCCCGCCTCGTCCTCCTCGATCTCGATATCCGCGTCACGGATGATCCTGAAGGGGTGGCACTGCAAAATGCGCATTTTCGGAAAAAGCTGATCCAGATTGTGCTCGATCAGCTCTTCGAGCCACAACAGTCGTATCCGGCCATCGTCGAAACCCAGTCCCCCGATCTGGTCGAGGCGAATGATTCGCGACAGAATGCCCGGCACCTTGACGCGGGCGAAACGGATAGAACCGCTCTCCTGGTCTTCGAGTTCGATGGCCAGATTGAGCGAGAGGTTCGACATGAAGGGAAACGGGTGGCCCGTGTCGAATGCGAGTGGGGTCAGCACCGGAAAAATCTCCTTCCTGAAATAGTCCTGAAGAAGCTGCTCCTGGCGATCCGAAAGCGAGGCAACGCGGACGAATTCAATACCACGCCGTTTGAGCGCCGGAATTATCTCGCCGAAGTAGCAGGCGTTGCGCTGCCGGAGCTGGCCGATGACGCGCTCGCGGATCCGCTCGACAATCCCGATCGGCGTCAGTCCATCAGCCGAGCGTTCGATAATGCCCGCCGCGCACTGGTCGTCGAGGCCCGCCACGCGGATCATGAAGAATTCGTCGAGGTTGGAGCTGAAGATCGAGATGAACTTCACGCGCTCAAGCAGCGGATGCGCGGAGGAGTCGAGCGCCTCTTCGAGCACGCGCTGGTTGAAATCGAGCCAGCTCAGTTCACGATTCACGTAGAGCGAAGGCTCGCGCAGATCCGGCTCGACCACCATCGCGCCTCCAGCGGCCAATGTCCCGTTTTCCGCGTTCCTCATCTTCCGTTATTCTGGCAATTGATGATTTCTTTTTCCGTGACCACCATATCGAGCAGCTCGTCCCAGGGATCGCACGGCACCGATGGAACTTCCTGAAAGCTGAACGCCAGACCGACTTTAACCGGCTGGATATTCTTTTCCGACAACCGGCTGAAAAATCGGTCGTACCACCCTTTTCCGAAGCCGATGCGTCCTCCCTTCCGGTCAAAACCCGCAAGCGGCACGAAGACCACATCGAAACGCTCCTCCGGCGACAACACAAGCGGCTCGGGAGTGGCCGGAGCCGAGGGCGAACTCCTGAACTGCTGCCCCGGATGGTAGAGCGCCGCCATCATGTAACCATCTTCAATATAAGGCATATACACCGCTTTCCCGTCGCGCGCGAGCGTTTCAAGCAGTTCGAACGTCCCCGCCTCGCGATCATGCTCCATCGAAACGTAGCAATGAATCCGCGTCGCCTCGCGCACCGGCGAGAGTGAGAGCGCCCGAGCCTGATTCCGCCCGCTGTCGGACAGCCACCGCTCCCTCGTCATCGCCCTGCGCATCGCGAGCAGTTTTTTCCGCAATTCAGCTTTGCTCTCCGTGGCAGACTCCATGCAGCGCCAATCCTCCTCCGCTCTTGCCCGCCGTCTCGCCAGAAAGGCGTGAGCAACAGGCTGTTTTGTGACGTTATCCACTCGCAAGATAATAAATCTGAACGCGATAAAGCAGCACGGAGGTATTTCTCCAGACCAGTCCGTTCATACGCATAATAAACTTCAATGTAAAAGTTTCAGAATCACTGCCATGCCAGTCTATCCTTTTTCATGTATGTGAAATGAAAAAGGATTGTATTACATTGAGATAATATTGCGCCGCGTTGGCCCGTCTGTTTCATGGCGCGGTTCATCACTGAGATTCTTTCTTTCAACACATAAATACTGACCACTATGGCAAACGAATCAGGAAACATCGGCGTCTTTGGCGATCTCTTCACCGCCGTGGGCGATCTTGCCCAGCAGGCCGTTGACATAGCCGGAAGCGCTGTCAAAACCGCTACCGACACGGTTCAACCGGTCACCAACGCCTGTGTGCAGCTCTGCACCACTGGCATCAATTCGGCAACGCAGATCGTCGAAGGCGTGACCAAGACCATCACCACCGCGCTCACACCGAAGCAGTAAATTGCTCACGCGGTTATCCGGCGACGGAGCCACGAGCGAGACAGACCGAAATGAGAAGCCCTTTACTCTGTATGACGTAAAGGGCTTTCATGTTTCCGGAACGAGTTCGAAACAAAGACGATTTTCAATGCGGGCAGGAACGGCTTGATTCGAGCGATTTCAGTGTCTCGACGAGCTTGTTCAGTTCACGTTTGTAAAGATCGTTGTCTTGCTCCCAGCCGTAAAATGACGGAATGAAATATTTGCGCAACTCTCCGCCGAGATTCCGCCCGCTCTCCAGATCGCTCAGTTCCCACTCCTCGATCTTGCTCTGCCGCACCAGGCTTACCGGAAAGAGCAACCGCTGCCCCTCCCTTGTTTCGCGCTGCACCGCCTTGCTCACGGTGTTTTTCAGCCACTCCCCCTTCATGCTGCTTTCGGAAACGATCAGCAGCATCTTTTCACAGCACTGATTGGTCCGGTCGATATGCTGATCGAGATACCGGTTCATTTTGAGCGTATCCGGGCAGAGCCAGCACCGTATCCCCTGCTTCTGCAAATCGGCGTTCAGACGATCGACGAATTTTTTGTCTCTCGTGCTGTGGCTGATGATGCACGACAGGTAATCGAGCGGCTGGCTGGACATTGATTTGACGTAGTCAACCATGCTTTCGGGTACTCCGCAGCCGCGCATGAAGGCTTCGCAAAGCTGGCCCTGTGAACGGAAAAGAGTACTGATGCTGATTTCCGACGGCCCGCGATGATTGATGGTATCAAGCCCCTTGATCTTTCTGAGGTCGATATTCATGAAGCTGGTGTGAAAGGTCTCCGCTTCGCCGAGGTTGGCCATGTTCAGCTCCGCGCCCCTGAAATTGGTCAGGCAGAGATTTGCCCCGCCAAGATTGGCGTCGCAGAGATTCGCGCCGGTAAAGTCCACGCCGCAGAGATTGGCATCGCAGAGATTCGCGCCGTTCAGATTCGCCATGCTGAAATCGGCCCCGCTCAGGTTCGCCCCCTTGAGATTGGTCCAGCGGAGCCGGGCCTCCCCCAGTTTGGCTTCGCTCAGGTCGGCTTCGCTCAGGTCGGCCTCGCTCAGGTCGGCTCGGCTCAGATTGGCTTCATGCAGATTGGCGAGATGCAGGTTCACATCCCGAAGATCGGCCTCGCGCAGATCGGCTTCGTGCAGATCCGTTTCATGCAGATCAGCGCCGAGAAGATCGGCCTCTTCAAGCCTGGTATCATGCAGATCGGCTTCTCCAATGTTGGCCATGCTCAGAGCCACGCCGGAGAGGTCAGCCCAGCTCAGCATCGCCTCGCGCATGTCGCACTCGTTGAGGTTGGCGCAGTTGAGCCGCGACTGGGTGAGATTCGCGCCTCTCAGGTTGGCGTGGTTGAGGTCGGTCATCGAGAGATTCGCGCCGTCCAGATTCGCGCCGCTGATATCGGCCCTGATCAGACTGGCTCCTGAAATATCGGCGTTTGAAAAATCGGTGTTTCGCAAATCCGCGCCCGCGAAGTTCGCGCCGTTCAGCTTTGCATCGCGGAATATCGCCCCACTGAGGTTGGCGCCGCTGAAATTGGCCGCCTTGAAGCTTGCGTCGCTGAGGTCGGCTCCCGAAAGATCGAGTTCCCTGAAATCCTGTTTGTTGA
>CAIUQW010000247.1 GCA_903901395.1 uncultured Chlorobiales bacterium
CGAGCAAAAGATCGAACAGCACTCTGGTAACCACGACAGCCGTAAAGAGACTTGCGCCCGTGCCGATCATGAGGGTAACGGCAAAACCCTGCACCGGGCCGACGCCATAAACATAGAGCAGAAACGCCGCTGCGAGCGTCGTGACGTGCGAGTCAAGAATCGATGAGAAGGCGCGTTTGTAGCCAACTTCAACCGCCATGCGAAGGCTCTTGCCCTCGGCCAGCTCCTCGCGGATGCGCTCGTAGATCAGCACGTTGGCGTCAACCGCCATGCCCATCGTCAGCACGATACCGGCGATGCCCGGCAGGCTCAGCGATGCGCCGAATCCGGCCAGCACGGAGATGACGATCAGGATGTTGAGCACCAGCGCAAGGTCGGCGGCGATACCTGCCTTGTTATAATAGATAACCATGAAGATGGCGACCGCCACAAAACCCCACATCATCGACATCATACCGGCGCGGATGTAGTCGGAGCCGAGCGACGGGCCAACGGTGCGCTCTTCGAGGATTCGTACCGGCGCAGGCAGCGCGCCAGCTTTCAGGATGATTTCGAGGTCTTTGGCTTCGTTGAGATCGCCGATGCCGTTGATCACCGAGTTGCCGCTCGGAATCCTCGACTGCACGACCGGAGCGCTGTAGATCGCGCCGTCGAGCACGATGGCGATCTGCTTGCCGATATTGGCCCCGGTGATGCGTGCCCATTTCGACGTGCCTTCGTCGTTCATCGACATGAGCACCTCCGGCTGATTATCCTGCGGGCTGAAGGTAGCCTTCGCCTCGGTAATCACGCCGCCGGTCAGCTCGGGAGTCTTCTGGACGAGATAGATCGGGAAGTACTTTTCACCCTTGGCCGTCTGTTCGGGTTTTGCCGACAGAAGCAGCTGGGTATCCTGCGGCAGCAGGGCCTGCACATCGGAACGGTTCAGCACCGCCGTGACCTGATCGCGGGCATATGCCGGAGCGAACACGAGGCCATTCGGCATCATGCCGATCACATCCGAAAGCTTCTTGACGCTGGCAGCTGCGGGCGCGGGAGTTGCAGGGACAGGTATGGCTGGAGCGGCTGCGGGAGCAGGCGCGGCGGCAACCGGAGCTGCGGTCTTGGCGGAATCGGACGGAGCTGCGCTCTCAGCCGGGGCAGCAGCTTCCGCCGGTGCGGAGGGAGCCGCGAGTGACACGCCGCTGACGCTCTGAATAGCCCGGAGCGTCGCCTGAGGATCCTTGACCAGCCTGAATTCGAGTTTCGCCGTACCCATCAGAAGCTTGCGAACCCTTGCCTCGTCGGTTACGCCCGACAGCTCGATAATCAGCCGCTGCGACCCCTGCGTCTGGATCACCGGTTCAGCTACGCCATACTGGTCGATGCGGTTGCGGATAATCTCCTTTGCCCTGGTCAGCGCGTCCTTCGACTCGGCGTTCAGCTTTTTGACGATATCCTGATCGGAATCGCGCATGTCGTAGAAGTAGCGGCTGAGCTTGATGTTCTCTTTCTTGAACGCGGCGGCCACCAGCTCGACGATATTCGCGTTGGACTCGGCGGCTGCCTGGCTCTTGACGCTCTCCATGACGCGGGTGAAGGTGGCGTCCTTGTTCCATGCTTTCTGCTGGATCAGATCGAGAATATCGACCTCCATCACCAGGTGCATGCCACCTCTGAGGTCGAGGCCAAGCTTCAGGCTTTTGTCTTTGGCGTGCTCGATCGCCTCGCGATTATCGATGGCGAACTTCAGACTGTCTTCGGGAGAATGGAAACTCTTGAGCTTTTCGGTCAGGGCATGGTCACGCCAGGTAGGCCAGATCGACCATACCGAAACCATCGCGACCACGGCAATGAGAATGAGTTTAAAGCGGTTGTTTTTCATGAAAAAGGCCGTTACGCACGATTGATAAAGAAATGCCAATATAAAGAACGAGGTTTGGATTAACAATCGTGGTTACGCGGCGTAAAATTTAGGGAATGGGGCTGAAATCACCTGATCAAAACCAATTTCAGGCGAAGGGGATGCGGGAGAGGATGAGGGCTGATCGAGGAGGCTCTTGCCCTGGACGCTTCGTACTTCAGCTCGGCAAATTGAACTTCATGAATCCGCTGCATAATCATCTCAATCAGGCAGAAGAAAACACATTTCGACGCACCCTCGACACATTGTCATGCTGAATGCAGCGGACTCCGGTTTTTTCCTGCGACCCGTCTCGCATATTGCAGCCTAAAGCCGGAGATGCAAATGACAACAACTCTCCCGCGCGCCCACTTTCCTGTGCTTTAGCCAGAAAAACAAAAATGGATAGATGCTGTGAAATCTTTTTCAGCAACTCCTGAAAGTCTTTACGTCGCGCGGCGTGTCGTTTGATTCAAGGCGCGTTGCGTGGCGTTGTAGGTATCAACGATTTTCGAGGGGTTCTCGAACATGCGCTGCCCGAAGTGTTCGACTTGAACTTATGGGCTTACTCGAATTCGC
Source organism: uncultured Chlorobiales bacterium (assembly GCA_903901395.1). GTDB lineage: Bacteria > Bacteroidota > Chlorobiia > Chlorobiales > Chlorobiaceae > Chlorobaculum. The sequence goes on from CAIUQW010000247.1 coordinate 2,462, forward strand.
GATGCGGTTTCAAGTCTCCATTGCCCATGCCGGAAAGAACGTTTATCCGGCCTTCATAGATTCAACGACAGCTTGCTCCAGATTATACCTTTCGCGGCTTTACACCTCGAAGCACCAGGCTTCGTGCCAGGTTCGCTTTTCGAGCTTCCGGCAGTTTTTGAAGCCTGCATTCCGGGCAAGTTTCCGAAGGGTTGACGGGGGTTCCGGGAAGTCGCAGTTCCTGATGTGCTTCTGCACCTGATCGCGTTCGTCGCGGGTCAGCGCGTCCCACTCGACTCGCACGGTTCCGTTGTAGCCGTCCAGATATTCAGGGCGCTCCTGCCCCTCGTTGCGCATGACATCCACAAGAATGATGGCTCCGTTTTCGCGCAGGACGCGGCGGCTTTCGGTGAAAAAGGTCTGTTTTTCGTCGGTGTCCAGATGGTGCAGGGCGTAGCTGGAGTAGACAATGTCGAAGTGGCTGGCGGGAGCTTCGCGCAGAACAGCGAGCATGTCGCGGCAGATCATGGTGACGGGAATGCCGAACGGTTCGAGGTTGATTCTGGCGACATCGAGGGCGTACGGAGAAAGATCGCAGCCGCAATACTCGGCGAGCTGGCCGGGTTTGAGGATTTTCGAGACGTGCGAGGCGTCGCCGCAACCAAGATCGAGCAGGCGCAGCGGATCGGGACGGCTCTTCAGCAGCGTTGCTACGGCACCGGTTATTTCCCGGTGATACATGAGGTTATGGCTGATGACCTTCTGGTAGGTGCCCCAGGTTTTGCGGAAAATCGTGATCGGGTTTTTACTCATGAGAATGATTCGGATGAACGACGAGGCTCGTGACAGTTGCGGTAAAGTATGAAAAAAGCCGCTCATTGAACAGAGTTGCGCAACACCGTTGTTTCATCGCAGAGAGACCGGTACCCCGGCACGCCATCCGCTTGTCCTGTTTTGGCGATAAGTGATGTTCTCCTGAATGAATAGTGATGAAAGCCATATATTTACCGGGATGTTTGGCGATATGCGCTCTCTCTGCCACGGTTGCGGGACTCCGCTGATTCCGCGAGCCGTAGCGATAATTTCAGGAAAATCCTCCTATGTCAGAAAGGCCCTGGCTCAGACACTACGATGATGGCGTGCCGCACACCCTTGCGCCTTACCCTGCGATCACCATGCTCGATCTGCTTCGCGACAGCGCACGCGAGCATCCCGATGATGTTGCATTTTTTTTCATGGGCGGTTCGCTCTCCTGGCGTGAGCTTGAGCTGAAGAGCAACGCTTTCGCCTCGGCGCTACGGGCGTACGGCGTCGGAAAGGGCGACCGGGTCGCCGTGCTGATGCCGAACTCGCCGCAGATGATCATTGCTGAATTCGGCATCTGGAAAGCGGGCAGCATCGTGGTGCTGCTCAATCCGCTCTATACCGAGCATGAACTGGAACACGCGCTCCGCAATAGCGAAGCCGAAACGGCTGTCGTGCTGACCCTGTTTTACGAAAAGATCAATGCGATCCGCTCGAACACGCCGCTGAAGCGAATGATCACAACCTCGATCAAAGAGTATCTGCCGCCGCTGAAGCGCGTGCTGTTCACGCTGGTGAAGGAGAAACGCGGCGGGCACCGGATCGTCCGGCGGGCGGATGACCATGCAATGAGCGAGATGGTCGAAACTCACGCGCAATCGTCCGCGCCGCCGGTAACGGTCACGCCCGAAGACCCGGCGCTTTTTCTCTTTTCCGGCGGCACCACCGGCAATCCGAAGTGCGTCATCGGACGGCACGAGGCGCTCGTCATGACCGGGATGCAAAGCAATGCGTGGTTTGACAGCGCATTCGAAAAAAAGAAGATTGTCATGATGCTCAATCTGCCGCTCTTCCACGTCTTCGCGCAGGTGGCGGTGATGGCCAGCGGCTTCGTTCGGCGGGCATCGATGGTGCTGATGCCCGATCCGCGCGATGTCGGGGCGCTTATCGCGACGATCAAGCGCCACAAGGTTGAGATGATGGCGGGCGTGCCGACGCTCTTCAACGCGCTGGCGGCGCATCCCCGCCTCAAGCGCGATCCGAAAGCATTGCGCTCGCTCAGGCTGATCATTTCCGGTGCGTCATCGCTGCATCTCGAAACCCGGAAGCGTTTCGAAGAGCTGACCGGCGGCTATATCATCGAAGGATACAGCCTGACCGAAGCGATGGCCTCTCCAGTCTGTTCTCCGGTGCGCGGCAAGAAAAAGAGCGGTTCAGTTGGTATGCCAGCGATGGATGTTGAAATTCGCATTGTCGATGCCGAGAAGTGCGATGAAGTTCTTCAGCCAGGAGCGATAGGCGAAATTCTCGTTCGCTCCCCACAGAATATGACCGGATACTGGAAAAATCCTGAAGAGAGCGCAGCCGTAATGCGAGACGGCTGGATATATACCGGCGACCTCGGCTATCTCGACGAGGAGGGCTATCTGTTCGTTGTGGATCGCAAGAAAGATGTCATCAAGGTGAGCGGCTTCCAGATATGGCCCCGCGAGGTTGAGGAGGTGATCGCCACGCATCCGTCAGTGCTCGAAACCGGCGTGGCTGGCGTGCCCGACGACTACCAGGGCGAAGCGATCAAAGCCTGGGTCGTGCTTCGCTCCGGCTGTACGCTCGACGGCGCATCGCTGCAATCGCACTGCCGAAAGGTGCTGGCTGCCTACAAAGTGCCGAAGCACATCGAATTCTGCGACTCGCTGCCGAAATCCACGGTTGGCAAAGTGCTCCGAAGAGTGCTCGTGGAACGGCACAATGGAGGACATCGAGGGGAAGAAAAATGAAAAATCTCTGAGATTCATTTACTGAATGAGAGGCATCGAGCGTCGTTTTGAGCCTATCAGAAGCAGATTAGCAATAAAGGCAAGCGAGGCAGATGTGCCCGTGGCCAAACCATGCGTGGCAACATGCAGCACGGGATTGGCTTTGCCTGAAGTTGCCAATACGTTTTGACTTTCGCTGAAACCGTCGAGCAGTGCCTAACGTGAGCGGGTAGCCGGTTGTATAGCGGAAAGCGCGAGCGGGGTAGCCGCACTCAATTTACTCTCTCACTTCCATCTATCGTCAATAAGCGAGATAAGAAAGCGTAGCTGAAAAGCACCTATCCGCAATGATCGAACCGGATGGAAATGCGAATTGTAGCGATTATTGATCCGGCCATTAAAATTCTCAAAAAATTGCCCTGGACTTTCGTTCGCGGTATGCAGATAAGTCACAACTTATAAAGGCTTTAGCCTATTATCTTTCAACAGCCGCGATTGCCATTTATTATGGCCGGACAAATGAGATGAGCAGGCGCGATTTGTTTATGGTCGCACCCCGTATGGCTGAGATGTCAGGAGAGGGACTCACCCCGCAACCATGCTGCGGGGTGGCTTAACATAGCGTTACCGAACAGATTGTCAGAACTCATGAAACACCTGACCGATTAACAGCTTCCTGCATGTTTGTCGATATGCCTCATGGCCATCCAGATTCCCACTAACCCAAGCGCTGATACCGCCATGACCTGCATCGTAGGAGGCAAGTTGGAGACCTCATGAAGTATTGGGGTGATTATCTGTTGCATGACTTCTGCTCGTTTAGTGTGTTAAAATATGGGACCACGACTTTTCACTCGACATATATACAGAGATCGGCGAACGGTCAGGATTATGCTGTCTTGTCTCGTAGTTTCTTTGTAAAGTATAGGTAATCTCACAAAACAATCCAAAAAAATCTTGCGGGTGTATAGGAGGGTATTTATGCGGTCTATGAATTTTACTATATCGAAAGAGGTCGCATTGGACGAAAAAAGCGATCAAGAACGGCAGATAACTCGCCAGTAATGCTTACGGTTTCCGATCAAAGTTGCTGTAATTGAGCGAATGGTGAGTGTAAAAATGGAGCTGACGTTTCCGGCGAAGTAGATTAGAGAACGCATCGTCTCTCAATTACGCATCTCGACAAATTCTCTATGGCGAAATTTTGCAAGATCAGTCGAAACAGATAGCGTCGATAAATTCCGGGCAATTCACTAAAAAATTTTTGAATTTGGCCATCAATCTTCACTGTTTATTATGATCGAAGTTGAGAAAATTCTCTTCACTGCTTGATACATCATGCAAAAAACGAGGTAGTTTCACTGCTGACAAAAGCACAGCAATATATGAAAATATGATACGCAAAAATCATCAGGTCCGATTTCGGGTACTTAAAATTATCACCTGAACACGCAAATCTTTCAGGAGCGCCAATCTCCTGCCGGACTCTGGCTGCGGCGGGAGATATTTTCAGATTTCAGCGGCGTGGCTCCGCTGTTACCATTGCCGAAACGGGATTCGAAGAAAGAGATCAAAAGAAGACCTGGAGGTGGGAGAAAGCCAATCCCGGTACGACGCATCTTCAAGGCCATCATGTATGTGCTGAGAGCAGGATGCCATGACAGGCCGTGCCAAAGGAGCGAAGTGGCATTCCCGGCACGATATATCCGATTCTGATACAAAAATCGAGGAGGGTATATGGCGCGGCCAGCGACAGGCAAAGACGTCGTGGTACGAGCGAACGAAACTCTGGTACAAGACCGGAGCATAGAGACGTTTCGTGAAGCCCAGGCGGTAATTTTGCCGCCTGAAAATGGCTTATCGATGGATCAGGTGGCGGCCATGCTTGGCCTCTCTGAAAGCTGGGCCTGAAATTGAGGTGACGCTTTATCAGCTCAGGCGGCGACTCCTCAGTGCCGAAGTCGAAGCGTGGCGGACGTCGGAGGGAGAACATGACCAAAGCAGCAGAGGCCTGATTTCTTGCGCCGTTCTTCGAAAAAGCTGCTCGTGGCGGCATTTTGACGGTCAGCGAATGAAGCAGGTGCCTGACCGGAAGAAAGTCAAAACTACAGCGCAAGCCTCGACCTGCATCTGCTGCATGGGCACAACAGGAGGAAGCTCGCGCCGGACAAGATCGTACGGATTAGTCAGATCACCCCGATCTCTTGGCTTGCGCAATTCCTCAGCTCAAGCTTACAGCTCAAAAAAAGCTTTCGCATCGCTTTGCGGGAGATAGCGATTGTAGCGCGAACCTCCTTGCTCGCTCAGCTTCATTCAGGATGCCGATGATCTGTTCTGTGCTTTGCATCCGCGTATCCTCCCTGCCTGCCTGGAGTTGATATGTTATTACTTCGGCCACTAAAGGTATCTATTATTGGCTCAGCGACACTCCCTCCGGATGTCATACTGAGCGTAGCGAAGAATCCAGAACTCTTTATTTCACAATAAGATGGGTTCTTCATTCCGCTTGTTTCATTCAGAATGAAAGCACTTTTTCCAAAATTTCTTTGTGATATTTAATGGCCGGAGTAATCACGATCAGCCAACCCGCATTTGAGGATGTACAGATAATAGGACTCGTTGTTCTCCACGACATCAGGGGTAATGGTGGATCAAGTGGGGTAGAAACAAAAAAAGGAAGCGCCGCGTACTCAAGCACTTCCTTTCTTTGTGGCTCCGCGAGTAGGATTCGAACCTACAACCCTTCGGTTAACAGCCGAATGCTCTACCATTGAGCTATCG
>CAIUQW010000248.1 GCA_903901395.1 uncultured Chlorobiales bacterium
GATCCAGTCGCAGACCACCTCCAACGCCAACTCCATCGCGCAGAAGGCCGCCGTGGCCGCGCTCGATGGCGACCAGTCGATCGTCGAGGAGCGCCGCCTGGAGTTCGAGAAGCGCCGCGACTTCATGTTCCGCGAGCTGAATACCATTCCCGGCATCCAGACCGCGCTGCCGGAAGGCGCGTTCTACATCTTCCCGTCGATCAAGGGGCTTCTTGGTAAGACCTTTGGCGGCAAGGTGATGAAGGATTCGGCGGACATCGCCGAGTATTTGCTCAAGGAGCACTACGTGGCCACCGTGCCGGGCGACGCTTTCGGCGCGCCGGAGAATCTGCGTCTCTCCTACGCCGCCTCCATCGAGGAGCTGCAGGAGGCGGTCAACCGCATGAGAAAGGCCTTCGCGTAACCGCCGCCCATGCTGAAGGTTCGCCGGAGCTGGGCTTACACACGCTGGTTTGGATGGTACTCCCGCCGGCAGTTCAGACGTCATTTCCACTCGCTGAGAGTCGAGATGCCGCCAGAGCTGCCGGGGATGAGTCCCGGCACGCCGGTGATCTTCTACGGCAACCACGCCTACTGGTGGGACGGCTTCTGGTCGCAGATCTGCACGGAGCTTTATTTTCGCCAGAACCTCTACATTATCATCGAGTACGCGCAGCTCGTCAAACACCAGTTTTTTACCCGCGTCGGCGCATTCTCCATCGACCGCTCCAACGCTCGTAGCGCCATCGAAACGCTAAATTACGCCACCGATTGCCTGATTACGCCATCCGCACGCCAGAACGCGCTCTGGATTTTTCCTCAAGGACAGATCGAACACGTTGACAAACGTCCGCTCCTTTTTTTTCGGGGAACGGCGGGGATCGCTGAACGGGTTCTCAAAAAAAGGGAATCGATTTACCTTGTTTCAGTTGTCAGCCGTATTGAATATCTTGAGGAGCAAAAACCTGAACTTTTCCTCTCTTTCGGGTCGCCAAAGCTGCTGAAAAAAACGGAGTGGAGCGGACTGGATTCCCTTACCGCATTCATGCAGTCGGCGACTGAATCCCATCTCGACGAGGTCAAGCAAGCGGTAATCGAGCGGCGTTTCGACGGCTTTGACGTCGTTGTGCAAGGCTCGGAGTCGATCAACCGGCGCGTCGAGGCCATTCGGGGCTTGTTTGGAAAGCGCCGTTCCACAGGAGTGTGAAAAGTACGCCATAAAGAAACGATGCTGTTGCGTATATCTGAAAAACGCGGCAGAAATAGATAAAGGATAGATAAAGGACAATCATATATGAGCACGGTTCTATGCAGTTGCCTGCTTGGCGATAACGCCAAGATCAGGCTCAAACTTTCGAAGATATTACATAAAGAGGCAGCCGCTCTCTATCCTGACCAGATGCCGGAAGGCTCTCTTCAGGTGTGCGAGGTCGAGATGAAGGGGTGTCGCCGTGAATTTTACGCCAACAAAGAGGGACTGGAACTCTCCGTTGGCACGCCGGTCATTCTCGAAGCTGATGGCGGCTACGATTTCGGCATCATCTACTCCACCGGCCCGATAGCGATGCGGAAATTACAGCTCAAGGGACAGAGCGAACCCGTTGAATCGCTTCTCACCATCACTCGCGAAGCGACCGATGAGGAGGTGCGCGAGTACTCCGAAATCCGCAAGCGGGAGCCGGAAATCAGGGCGGCCTGCATCAGCAGGATCGAGCGGCACCGGCTTGAGATGAAGCTGGTGGATGTCGATCTCAGGCTTGACCAGCAGAAGCTTTCAGTCTACTACACTGCTACGCATCGCGTCGATTTCCGTGGTCTCGTGCGCGATCTTGCGGGCGAGTTCAAGGCGAGAATCCAGATGGTGCAGATTACGACGCGCGAAGAGGCGCGGCGCACCAACACGCAGGGTTCCTGCGGATGCGCGCTCTGCTGCTCGACCTGGATGCAGAAAATTCACTCCAATCCCTTTGCTGAAAAGCCTCCGATGCCTGACAATATGAACGGCGACAACTTCTCGTTCAATACCATCGGTCTCTGCAACCGCCCGAAGTGCTGCCTCGCATTTTCCAAGACGAACGGCAAAAACGGCAACGGTCATTGCAATGGCAGTGGTTACGGCAAGCAGAACGGGTGGCCCGAAGTTGGCTCGATATTCGCCGTCAGGGATGGCAACGCCGTTGTCGAAGGGGTCGATCAGCAGAAGAAAAGCATCTGGATACGCTACGTCAACACCGGCCAGAAGCGGCGTATTTCGCTCGATCAGTACAACAACATGGC
>CAIUQW010000249.1 GCA_903901395.1 uncultured Chlorobiales bacterium
TCGATCCGCGAATTACGGCATGGTACGCGCCTGGGAACAGTTTCAGCGACAAGGTCATTCCGTGGAAAACGCTCTTCCGCCCGGAGGACGAGGTGTACGATTTCTCCCCGACGAAGCATGACATCTACATCTTCACGCCAAAAAATGCGCCGCGCTTCAAAGTGCTGAAAACCTCGCTCGACCGGCCCGATCTGGCGAGCGCAGAGACGGTGATTCCCGAGCCGAAGGAGGCGACCCTTTCCGGCCTCGCGCTGACGAGCAAGGGGATATTCTTCAGCGAGTCGTTCAACGGCGTCCGCGAGGAGCTGTACCATCTCGATTTTGACGGCAAGCAGCCCGAAAAGATCGACACGCCGTTCGAGGCGGGCACGCTCTCCATCGCCTCCAAAGGGTTCGATCACCCGGAGGCGTGGGCGATCATGGGCGGCTGGAGCCACGATTTCATCCGCTTCCGCTACGATGCCGGGGAGAAGAAATTCATCGACGAAACGCTCTCCTCGAAGGCAAGCTACCCCGAGTACGACAACCTCGAAGTCCGCGAAGTGATGGCCACATCGCACGATGGCGTCCAGGTGCCGCTGTCGCTCATCTACAATCGCGGCATGGCGCTGGACGGCAAAAACCCCGTGCTGATCTACGGTTACGGCGCATACGGCAACGCAATTACGCCATTCTTCAGCCCGTCACTGCTGTTGTGGACGTATAAAGGCGGCATCCTCGCCGTGGCGCACGTGCGCGGCGGAGGCGAGCTTGGCGACGCCTGGCACAAGGCGGGCCAGAAAACCACCAAACCGAACACCTGGAAAGACCTCATCGCCTGCGCTGAATATCTCGTGAAGGAGGGCTACACCTCGCCGCAGCACATCGCCATCAACGCCGCCAGTGCGGGCGGCATCCTCGTTGGACGCGCGATGACCGAGCGCCCCGACCTCTTCGCCGCCGCCATGCCGCAGGTGGGCGTGCTGAACGCGGTGAGGAGCGAATTCAGCCCCAACGGCCCGGTCAACGTGCCCGAATTCGGCACGGTCAGCGATCCGGTGGAGTGCAAATCGCTCATTGAGATGGACGCCTACCTCCACCTCCGCGACGGCGTAAACTACCCGGCAGCGCTGATCACTGCAGGCATGAACGACCCGAGAGTCCCAGCCTGGGAACCCGCCAAATTCGCCGCCAGATTGCAGGAATCCACCGCCTCCGGCAAACCGGTGCTCTTCTTCACCGACTACAAAGCCGGCCACGGCATCGGTGACACAAAGACCAAGCAATTCGAATCGCTGGCGGATATGCTGAGTTTTGGATTGTGGCAGACGGGTGGGAAAAGCAATTGATAATGGTTAAATGACTTGTAGGGATGGCTCTTGTGGCCATCCTGAACCTTTGCGATTTATTCCGGGAAGGGCGCACGCCATGCGCCCCTACAATCCACCTTTTCCGTCCACATCGTCCACCCAGTCCACGCCAACTCACCGCCGCTTCAAATACACTAATCGCTGCGCCTCCGGCAAACGCTCGATGGCATATCGCAACGCCGTGCGAGGCATAACCGTAGCGAACCGGTCGAGAAACGCTTCGAGCGTTGGCTGGTTGCGCTTGCCGACTTCGCGGAGCATCCAGCCGGTGGCCTTGTGCAGCAGCTCTTCGGGGTCGGCGAGGAGCTGTTCGGCTAGGGCGATGGCGTCGCGGAAGTCGCCCTGGCGGATGAAGTATGCCGTCGAGACGATGGCGATGCGGCGCTCCCAGAGGCTGGGCGACCCGGCGAAGCGGTAGAGCGGCGAGCGATTGCGCGTTTCGAGGTGGCGGCCAACGATGTGCGGGCAGGTGACATCAACCAGATCCCAGTTGTTGATGCGGTCGGTGCGGTTGCAGTAATAATCGTAGAGTGATTCCCGGCCCCGCTCGTCCGAGGCGCGATAGCGCTCGATAAGGAGCAGTAGCGCGAGCATCCGGTCTTCGTGCCACGGCGAGTCGAGCAGCTCCGAAATCACCTCGACGCCCGCGTGCCGGAACTCCTTGCAGAGCTTGCGAAGCTCCGGCACGCGAATGCCGCGGAACCGGTCGCCCTCGCCATACTCGCCGGGGCCGGTCTTGAAAAAGCGCCGCAGAATCACCGCCGTCGGCTCGTCGGCAAGGGTTTCGAGGCGGCTGTTGATGGTTGCGATCATGGTGAGTTGTGCGTTAGTTGCGAAGAATAGGTCGCATGGGTCTTATAGGTCTTATAGGACAAATGGGAGGAGGAAAAGATAACGGTGCTGCGATGTTCAGCGGTATTCCGAAAAGGGCGCACGCCATGCGCCCCTACAAATGTAAATCAGGGCGGCCGCAAGAGCCGCCCCTACGGAATACGTTTCATTCTATCGCCTCTCTGCCATATTTCAAATATCAATTGTCAACTATCAATTCTTCATCCTTCCGTTCCAGCATCGAAGCGGCTCTTTTTCCACCATGATCGTGCAGTAGTTGCACATGGTACAGCGCGAGGCTTGCTGTTTGCCCTCTTCGTAGCGCTTCACGATGGCGGGTTCGATGATGAAGGGGCGCGACATCGA
>CAIUQW010000250.1 GCA_903901395.1 uncultured Chlorobiales bacterium
ACTGAAAAAGGTCAAGGTCTTTCACAAACAGCGGGTTGGAATGGTCAAATCGAAAGGTACGTTTCTTTTGCAATTACCCACTCGAAACAGCGAGGAGCCAACAAAATGCCTTGTCAAGCACTGAGGACAAATGGAGGACAAATCTGAGGGGGTATAGCGTAATAATGTGCTGCAAATGTTGAAAGCAAAAAACCCTGTAAGTCATTGTCTTACAGGGTTTTACTTTGGTGCACTCGCAAGGATTCGAACCTTGGACCCACTGATTAAGAGTCAGTTGCTCTACCAACTGAGCTACGAGTGCAAATCTTATTTTGCCGGTGCTGCGGGCTGTTCCGCTGGCGCTGTTGTCGGCTGAATGTTGCCTGTCGGAAGCGACTGCGGAAGATTGCGAGCCGGAAGTGATGCCGGAGCGCTTTTCTGCAAAATGCTGTTGCCTGCGCCTTCCTGGTGACGGGAGGGAAGGGTGAACTGGGCAACGAAACAAAGAACCATCACGAGGCCAGCCAGAATCGCTGATGTCTTGCTCAGGAAATCACCGGTGCGTCTGACGCCGAGAGTCTGCACCGTGCCGAGACTCGATATCCCGCCGGTCAGACCGCTGCCAGCCTTAGGGCTTTGCAAGAGCACCGCCACAATAAGGAGGAGCGCTGCCAGCAAGGCGAGGATGACGATGAAACCGTTGAGCATGAGCCGCTATCTGATGAAATTCGCGTTTACTATCGTATCTTTCAACAACGTGGCCCTAATTTAGCAACTTTTTCAGAAAATGCAAGACCCGTTTTCAGGAATTGGAAAAATGCTCATTTTTGTTGGAGCTTCGATTGCCGCTCTGGGCCTGCTCGTCGTGCTGGTACAGAGGTCTGGCGCGACCGGCTGGTTCGGCTGGTTCGGTCGCCTCCCGCTTGACATCAACATCCAGAGGGAGAATTTCCGGCTCTATTTTCCGCTCGGGAGTTCCATCGTGTTCTCGATCATTCTGAGCATCGTCATTGGCCTCGTCAACAAATTTTTCAGATAACTTTTCATGACAGATTCTACATCCATGAACCCCCGCATCGCCTCGCACAGCCGCAAGACCGCTGAAACGGACATTACCGCCACCATCAATCTCGACGGTTCGGGCGCTTCCTCCATCGAGACCGGCGTGGTTTTTCTCGATCACATGCTGACGAGCTTCAGCCGCCACTCTGGCATCGACGTGCAGCTCAAGTGCAGCGGCGACCTGGAGGTGGACGACCATCACAGCGTCGAAGATGTGGCGCTCGTGCTTGGCAAAGCCATCGTGGACGCGCTTGGCGACAAGAAGGGGATCGGGCGTTATGGCTGGGCGATCATCCCGATGGACGAGGCGCTGGCCCAATGCTCGATCGACCTTGGTGGACGGAGTTACTGTGTCTTCCGGGCGGAATTTCAACGCCCGGTGATTCAGGGACTTTCAACCGAAATGGTGGAGCACTTCTTCGTGTCGCTCTCACGCACGATGAACGCGAACCTGCACTTGGCCGTGCTGGAGGGGCGCAACACGCACCACATGATCGAGGCGCTCTTCAAGTCGCTTGCCTACGCGATGAAGCAGGCGGTGAAAATCGATGGCGTGGAGATTAAATCAACCAAAGGGGTGATTTAAAAGGGGAGTGTCAGCAAATAAAAAAAGCTGCCTCGGATAATTCCTGGCAGCTTTTTTTGTTTGATCGGACGGATCAGTCTGATCTGTCCGATCTCTTTTATTTCGCAAACGCGACTGAGCGTTTTTCGCGAAGGATGGTCACCTTGATCTGGCCGGGGTATTGCGCCTCGGACTCGATCTTGCTGGCTATATCGTGGGCGAGCACGTCGGCCTGCGAGTCGCTGACGTTGTCCCCTTCGACGATCACCCTGATCTCGCGGCCCGCCTGCAGGGCATAAGTCTTGAGCACGCCGGGGAAGGTTTTGGCGATCTCTTCGAGGCTTTCAAGCCGCTTCACATTGCCTTCAGCCGTAACCGCGCCACGCGCGCCAGGCCTCGACAGTGAAACGACGTTGGCCGCATCGACGAGATCGGCGATGGGTGACGCCTTCTCGACCTCGCCATGATGCGCGCCAATAGCGTTGAGCACCACCGGCGACATGTTGAATTTCTTGAGAAACTCCATGCCCGCCAAGGCGTGCGGCATCTCGGTTTCGGGCAGCACCAGGCCGATGTCGTGCAACAGACCTGCTCGCTTGGCCTGCTTGGCGTCGAGTTTCAGCTCGGCGGCCATCAGTCCGGCCAGCATGGCCACTTCGCGGCTGTGCTGCAGGAGGTTCTGGCCATAGACGGTGTGAAAACGCATCTTGCCGATCATGCCGACAATTTCGGAGGGCATGTCGGGAATCTGTAGCGACGAAATCGCCTCTTCGCCGGAGGTGATGATAACGTCCTCGATCTCTTTTTTCGCATCCTGATAGGCCTTCTCGATGGCCACGGGATGGATGATGCCATCGACAAGCAGCTTCTGCAGGGTGAGCTTGGCCATCTCGCGGCGGAGCGGATCGAAGCAGGAGAGAATGACCACCTCGGGCGTGTCGTCCACGATGATGTCCACGCCGGTGGCGTTCTCGAACGCCTTGATGTTGCGGCCTTCACGACCGATGATGCGCCCTTTCAGCTCGTCGCTCTGGATGTGCACCACAGACAGCGCGCTCTCGGTCGCCTGCTCGAAGGAGATGCGCTGGATAGCCGTGAGCATGATCTTTTCGGAGATTTTGTCGGCTTTCTGCGCGGCCTCTTCGTGAATCTGGTGAACGGTCTCGGTCGCCTCCTCTCTCGCCTTCGTGATCATGTTGTCGATGAGCATCTGGCGAGCCTCTTCGGCGGTCAGGTTGGAGATGCTTTCGAGGCGCTGGTTCTGCTCGAAGATGATCTTTTCAAGCTCGGCGGAGCGGTTCTGCACGTTTTCTGTAAGATGCTTCAGCTCCTCTTTCTGATCCTGGAGCTTCTTTTCGGTATCCTTGACATCCTTCATCTGGTTGCCGAG
>CAIUQW010000251.1 GCA_903901395.1 uncultured Chlorobiales bacterium
CAGCTTTGGCCGACCACCGGATGCGAAAGCAGGCTCTCCTTGTCGGCAATGCCGAGCAAGGCGTGAACCAGCCCGCTGTCGCGCACAAACACCTTTGGCGTCCTGACCAGGCGCTTGCCGATATTCTCCCACGGCAACAGCCGCCGGACAAGCAGCAGATCGACGAGAAGATCGAGATAACTGCTGACTGTCTTTACATCGACTGAAAGATTTCTCGCGAATTGCGCCTGATTGAGCATTCCGCCCTGATTCCAGGCAAGCATCGTCCAGAATCTGCGAAGCGTATCCGCCGCGATGCGTGAACCGAACTGTGGAATATCGCGCTCAAGATAGGTGCGGATGAAGTCGAGCCGCCATTGAAAGCTGACCCGCTCATCGACGGCCAGCAAACTCTCGGGGAATCCGCCTCTCACCCAGAGATTGTCGAGCGGGGAATTCTCGACCTCAAGCGCGGTGAATGGCGTCAGTTCGAGATAGGAGATTCTCCCCGCCAGCGTCTCGCCCGTCTGCCGGAGAAGATCGAGCGAGGCCGATCCCAGCAACAGATACTGCCCCGACCGCCTGCCCGCTCTGCGATTTTTATCGATAAGCCCCCTGAGCACCGGGAACAGGCCTGGCGTACGATGCACCTCGTCAAGAATGACCAGCTGGTCGAGGCGCTCGCCGAGATAGAGTTCCGGGCTGGCCAGCTTCGAACGATCCAGTTCCGACTCCAGATCAAGATAGAGCGCGTCACGCGCCTGACCAACATTCAGGGCGAGGGTTGTTTTGCCGGACTGGCGTGGGCCAAGAAGTGCGACTGCCGGATACAAATCGAGTGCATCCTGAAGCTTTTTTGTCAATAATCGTTCGATCATCCTTGCAATTATGGAGTCTCATTCCCTGATTTGCAAGGATAAAACTACAATATCAGCATTGATTCTGCAAATTCTCACTCTCACCCGATTCCAGCCAAAAACCTCCCGGCAGCGCCAAAATAGTCGCCGGTTGGCATGTGGCCGCCGTGATAGAGCGTCAGCGATGGTTCGATGCCGACATCGCGTAAGCGGGCGAGATCGGATTCGTGCTGCTTTTTGCGATAGAAGTGGTCGTGGTCGCCGCGCCCGATGTGGACGGATTTCATGCGGGCGAGATCGTCGAGTTCCGGCGGGATGTCGCCGCCGACGAGCATCACACCTGCGACCGGGTGGCCGCCCAGCAGCGCGGTGCGGCTGGCCATGCCTGCGCCTTGCGAAAAGCCGTGCAGCACGAGGCGCACATCGGCGGGCAGCGCCGCCATGACTTGCGCGATGACGGCGTCGGCATAGCGCACGTTTTCGGCGATGCGCAGCTCGCGGTCGCGGCGCGTCATCCAGCTCGCGCCGGGCTGACCTTTGGCGTTCATGAAGGGGTGCAGCGCTTCGATGGAGAGGCGAATCCAGCGCTCCGAACCGGGGATTTGCCGCAGCAGCTCCAGCTCGTCATCGGCGGTCTGGCCGTAGCCGTGAAATCCGGCGAGAAGCGGAAACAGGCCGTCGCCCTCCGGCGCTTCGACGAGATAACGTCCGCTGACGGTGGTTTCGAGGTGGTGTTCCTGCATGGAGATTTTCTGAAAGGATTGACGCCATTCCAGCCTCCCCGCTGGTGGCGGAGAGGCTGGCGGCGAAAGCGAGGGTCAAGCGTTGAGCAGGCGCAGGATGCCGTTCATCGGAATCTGGAGCCACTCGGGGCGGTTGTTCAGTTCGTAGTTGAACTCGTAGATCGCCTTGTTCATCAGGTAGCTGCGCTGGAGCAGCTCGCGCTGGCGGGCATCTTCGGGAATCAGCCCCTTACCCTCGACGTGCTTCGTGTACACATCGATGAAGTGCTGACCGACGTGGCAGCTCCACAACTCGGCCCACGGCTCCAGCGTCTTGCGGTCTTCGGGGCGGATGGTCGGGTTCTGCATCAGCACGTTGAATGCGGCGTAGTCGAACGAACGCAGCATTCCGGCGAGGTCGCGATAGGCCGAACGCTTGATTTTGCGCTCCGACAGCGAGCGGGCAGGCTCGCCTTCGAAGTCGAGAAGCACGAAGTCGTTGCCGGTGTAGAGCACCTGGCCGAGGTGGTAGTCGCCGTGAATCCTGATTTTGACCGTGTCGATCTTCTCCTGGCGGATGGGTTCGAAGCGGTCGAGAATCTCCTGCTCCCTTTCAAGCAGCTCGTTGGCGAGCGGGCGGGCCTCCTGCGGCACGGACTTCATCGATTCGCGCAGGAAGATCATGCTACGCTTGACCTGGTCGGTCATCGCCTGGAAGATCGAGCGCTGGTAGAGCGTCGTGAAGGGTTCGGGCGCGAAGGCCGGATCGGTATCGACCGAGGCGAGCGCGATGTGCATCCCCGCCGTGCGCTCGGCGAGCTTGCCCACCATTTCGAGATAGAATTCGCCGATCAGCTCGTGCATGATCTCCGGCACTTCACAGGTCGCTGCCGAAGGCATCGCGGGCGGCTGAAGCCCCTGCGAGCGGCGCGACAGCACGGATTCGTAGTAGCGGAGCACGTGGTCGAGGCTCAGTTGCCAGCCGTCGGACTCGTTCGGCACGAAGTTTTGCAGAATGCCAAGCGAGCAGCGCTCCCGGTGGCTCTTGCCGTAATCGAACGAGCCGAGGTAGACCGGAATGTTGCGGTACGCGGTGTGATCGGTCAGCATCCGGGAGATTTCGATCTCGGGCGCCGTGCCGTTGTCGATCTTGCGATAAAGCTTCAGACAGAGCTGCTCCCCGTAGCGGATCGAGGTGTTGCTCTGCTCCAGCCCCATCAGGTGCGAAGCGGGCAGCGCCTCTCCAGCCTTCGCCGCAAAGCAGGCTTCGAGCATCGTGCCCGCGTCGGCGGTGATCGTACCCGCGCCGCCCGACCAGCTCTCCGGATGGAGCATCAGTTCGAGCACTCGCGCCCGGAACGCCGCGTCGATCGAGGCATCGACCAGATAACCCTCGACGCCTTCAAGCTCGATGCGGGCGATGGCGTGACGGTGGAACGACTCGTCCGCGATGGAGGCCTTCTCCGCCGGGACGAAGCTCAGCGGAAGCTGGTAGCGCTCGTTCTCGCCGCTCGGGTATTGCACCTCGGTGATCGCGAAGGCGGTGTTGCTCATTCCCGCGACCGGCACGGTGTCGTTCACGCGGATGCGGATGATGTTACGCGCCTTGCCGCCGAACCAGCGGACGCTCTTGTAATATGGCGGTAGCACCGCGGTTTCGAGCGTGTCGAGGCTGCGTCCGACGAAAAGCTCCGCCCAGCTCGCGGCGCGAAGGGCGACCTTTTCGAGCAGCTCCTTGCGGTCGGTGACCGGCTCCTCCTTTATCAGCCTGAGCCAGAAGTAGCCGTATGGCCCGAGCGCGACCATGTACGGCTCCGTCCGAACCTTCGGGAAGCGGTTCATGCTGAACACCTCCTCCGGCACGCACCCTTCGTAGGCGGCGAGATCGACGCTGACCGCCTGCGCGTTGCGCGAGAGGTTGATCACCGAAAGGATCGTCTCGTCCTCGAAGGTGCGGATAAACATCAGCACCTTGGGATTGCTCACCTTGAGGAACTCGATACTGCCGCGGCTGAACGCCTTGAAGCGGCGGGCGGTGGCGATGGTGTGGCGCATCCACCAGAGCAGCGAGTTGGAGTTGGACTCCTGCACCTCGACGTTGACCGCCTCGTAGTGGTACTCGGGGTCGATGATCACCGGCAAAAGCAGCCGCTGCGGATTGGCGCGGGAGAACCCGGCGTTGCGGTCGGCGTTCCACTGCATCGGCGTGCGAACGCCGTCGCGGTCGCCGAGATAGTAGTTGTCGCCCATGCCGATCTCGTCGCCATAGTAGAGCACCGGCGTGCCGGGCAGCGAAAGAAGCATGATGTTCATCAGCTCGATGCGGCGGCGGTCGTTGGACATCAAGGGCGCGAGGCGGCGGCGGATGCCGAGGTTGATCC
>CAIUQW010000252.1 GCA_903901395.1 uncultured Chlorobiales bacterium
ACGCTCCCTCAACCTCCCAAAACAGCGAGAGGCGCGACCCCGTGAATTGTCCGGCGAACGGATTCATCACGAGGCGCGCCCTGCCGCTTCCTTCCCTTGAACTGAAACTCCTGCTATGGAAACCGTCAGGCTCCGAAATGGAGATGGACGTACTTCTGAAGTTCGCTTTCGGCATCCTCCTTGCACATGCCGCAGACCGTGCTGATCTTGGTGTGCTCCTGAAGCTCGTAGAAAGTGCGCGCGCCTTCGAGCACAGCCTCCTCGATGTCGTGATCGGTCACGTTCATGCACTGGCAAACGGTTCTCGCCTGCACCTTCTTGACGCGATCGTTCATGCCGTTACGGATGAAATAGTCGTTGATCGCCGCCCTGAGCGCCTTGTCGCCGAGCACCGAGCAGTGAATCTTGTTCTCCGGCAATCCGCCCAGCTCTTTGGCTACCTCTTTCGGCGAGATGTCGAACGCCTGGTCGAGGGTCATCCCCTTCACCATCTCCGAGAGGATCGAAGTGCTGGCGATAGCGCTGGCGCAGCCGTAAGTCTTCCACTTGCAGTCGCTTATCACCTCTTTCTCCTTGTCCACCTTGATGGCCACCATCATCTGGTCACCGCACTGGAGGTTCCCCTCCATTCCGACGCCGTCGAAGGCGCTGGTGTCGGTGCCCTGAAGTATATTTTTCGGACTTTCGAAATGCTCCTTGAGTTTTTCCGTATATGCCCATTCGCCTGACTGAAGCATTGGTATCTCCTTTTATGCTTTGATATATGCAGTTGACATGTTTCTGATTTTTTCGATGACGCCCGGCAGGACGTCGAGCATGTATTCGACCTCCTCGATGGTGGTCGAGCGCCCCATGCTGATGCGGATCGAGCCGTGCGCGCGCTCGGCATCGACACCGGTGGCGAGCAGCACATGCGACGGATCGAGCGAGCCAGAAGCGCACGCCGAACCGGTCGAGACCGCTATTCCGGCAAGATCGAGATAGAGCAAAATCGACTCCCCCTCCGCGCCGGGGAACGACACGTTGAGCGTATTCGGCACTGAATCGACCGGATGACCGTTGAAGAGCGCGTCGTCGATGCGCTCCGCTATACCCTTGCGCAGCATCTCGCGGAAGCCGAGCAGCCTTTCAGCCTCAGCCTCCATCTCCAGCTTGCGCATATCGACCGCCATCGCAAGGCCCATGATGCCGAGGGTGTTTTCGGTGCCCGCGCGTCTGCCCTTCTCCTGATGACCGCCCCGGATGAAGGGGCAGTAGGGCGTGCCCTTGCGGACGTACAACGCGCCGATCCCTTTCGGGCCGTAAATCTTGTGGCCGGAGATGGTGAGGAAATCAACGCCAAGCGCATTCACATCAACCGGCACCTTGCCGAACGCCTGCACGGCGTCGGTGTGCATCAGCGCTCCGTACTGGTGCGCGAGCCTGCTGATCGCCGCGATGTCCTGAATCGTGCCGATCTCGTTGTTGGCCATCATGACCGACACGAGTCCGACAACGCCCGCCTTCAACTGCGCTTCGAGCTGGTCGAGATCGACCTTGCCGAAACCATCGACATCGAGATAGTTGACATCAACGCCGCGATGCACGAGGCACTCCGAGGTTTCAAGCACGCAGGGGTGCTCGATGCGGCTGGTCACGATCTTCGGGCGCATCCCGGGAAAGCACTGGCCCGAGCCGCACGCGAAGAGCGACAGCACGGTGTTGTTGGCCTCCGAGCCGCTGCCGGTGAAGACGATCTCTCCCTCGTGAGCACCCATGAATTCGGCAACGCGGCGACGCGCATCCTCGACGTTGGCGCGGGCCTCGCGCCCGAAAGCGTGCATGCTCGACGGATTGCCGAACATCTCCATGGCTGCCACCAGCTCTTTCTTCACCTCAGGGTGCAGCGGCGTAGTGGCGTTATTATCGAAGTATATCTGTCTCAATGACATAGCTGGTTTCTGAATTTCGGTGATATTTGCCGCAAGCAGCTCAAATATAAGGTTATTACCCATGAACACCCATGCAGGAAGATAAGGTTCCTTGCATTAAATAATCATGGACTAATTTAGTCTTATTTTCATTAAATGCAAATGGGGAGAGCGATAAGCGGATTTTTTCAGATGAGCGACTCGACGAAGGCCATCTCAGAGACGTCCGTTGAGGTAGAGAAATGCCAGTCCGATCAGAATAGCCGCCGTTGTTACAACAACCACGATCAGCGCTTTACGACCGCTGCCTTTGGACGAAGGCGTTGTGCTCTGCGAACCTGGCGTCACCGCCTCTGCGGGAGGCCGCGTGGAAAAGCGCGATGCCGGAATGCCCAGTTCTTTTCGTGATGCTTCGAGCAGGGCGTCGTCGCCAACACCAAGTTCGGAGGCGTATTTCTTCAGATAGGAAAAAACATACAGCGGTGGCACAAAGGAAAAGTCACCCTCTTCAATCTTTTCGATATGAGTTTCGCGGATATTGATCAGACGGGAGATGTCTTCGACGGTGAGCGACTTCTGAACGCGAGCTTGCCTGAGCGCCCGAACAAGCCGCTCGAGGGAACTTCGGTCCAAAGTCTCTTCGGGCATTGGAAAGGAATTGTTTTCGTGACGAAAATATCATCGAAGTAGTGCGCAATTTAATAAAAAACAATGCGTTGAGACAACTGTTACCCTGAGGATTCATGCACTTTCAGCCTTGATCAAGTAAAAAAATTACATTGCTTTTTAAAGCATTTTGAGATAAAACAGCGTGAACC
>CAIUQW010000253.1 GCA_903901395.1 uncultured Chlorobiales bacterium
CTGGCCGGGCGGATGACCGGCACGCCGATGATCGTGCGCCTCGGCGCTGACCGCAAGCTCCGCTGGCCGTGGCAGCGCTTCATGTACCACACCCTCAGCAGCGGCATCATCGTCAACGCAGGCAAGATCAAAAAAACCCTGCTCGAAACTGGCTACATTCCCGCCGACAAAATCCGCGTGATCTACAACGGCCTCGATACCGCCGAACTCGACCGCCGACGCTCGGAGAAGCCTGTCGCCAAACCATTTCCAGTCACGATCACAGGGCTGGGTCGGCTGACCTGGAACAAAGGCTACGACTTTCTCATTCGCAGCTTCGCCCGCTTCGTCGAAGAGACTGGCAATCGCAACGCCGGGCTGGTGATCATTGGCGAAGGCGCTCAGAAGGAGGAGTTCGCCAAGCTCGCGGCGGATTTGGGACTCCGGGAGCGAGTGCTCTTTCCCGGCTTCCAGAGCAATCCCTACCCGTGGCTTGCAGCGAGCGACATCTTCGCCGTCACCTCCACCAACGAGGGCTTGCCCAACGCCCTGCTCGAAGCGATGTACCTCGGCAACGCGCCCGTCAGCACCCGTGCAGGCGGCGTCGATGAGGTGATCGACGACGGCCAGAACGGCCTGCTGCTCGACTACGGTGACGAGGAGGCGCTATCGAAAGCATTGCAATCGCTCGTCGAATCGCCGGAGCTACGGACGGATTTCGCCCGGAAAGCGAAGGCACGAATTATCGAGCAATTTTCGATGGAACGGATGGCAAGCGAAATCGCCGCTTTCTGTTGGGAAGTGGCGGGTAAATCATGAGAGGAGGACGCATCGATGAAACATGAAGTCAAGGCAGTGAGCCGATGAATTTTCTCTTTCTGAACTCCGCGAGCCGCGGATGGGGCGGCAACGAGCAATCGATCACGCTGACCGCGAGAATCCTCTCGGCGCGGCACGAGATCGTCTTCGCCTATCGCGATGAGGAGATCGGCAGCCACCTGAATTTCACGAAATACCAGCTCCCCTTCACTTTCGAGGGCGATTTTTACACCATCGCCCGCCTCGTTGCCATCGTAAAAAAGCACCGCATCGACGTGATCATCCCTTCCAAGCGCAAGGATTACGCCATCGCGGGGATCGTAAGCCGACTCTGCGGCACGGTGAACATCCTCTGGCTCGGAGCACGGCGCGAGCTGCAAAACAGTTGGGTGAACCGGCTTGTTTACGGAACGCTGGCGGACGGCATCATCGTCAACGCGCGGCAAATCAAGGAGACGCTCGCCAAGAGCGGCGTGGTTGACGAGCGCAAAATCAAGGTGCTCTACCGGGGCATCGATTCGACGGCGCTGGATCGCTACCTCCGGCCATCCGGCGACGAGGCGGGAAGGACGATGAAAATCACGGCGATGGGGCGGCTGGACAAAAACAAGAGCCACGACCTGCTCCTGCGGGGCTTCGCGCGATTTCTCGCTCTCCGGCCAGGCATCGAGGCGCGGCTGGAGATTCTCGGCGAAGGCAACGAGCGCCCGAATCTCGAACGGCTCATCGGCGAACTCGGTCTTGAAACTCGGGTCATGCTGCGCGGATTTTGCGCCGACCCCTACCCCGAACTGGCGCGCAGCGACGTGTTCGCGATGACCTCCGAAAGCGAAGGGCTCTCCATCGCCCTGCTCGAAGCGATGTATCTCGGCAACGCGCCGGTCAGCACCTACGCCGGTGGCGGCGTCACCGAGATCATCGACGACGGCAAGAACGGCCTGCTCTTCGAATACGGCGACGAAAAAGCCCTTGCCAGCCATCTCCTGAAACTCTACCTTGAACCGGAATATCGCCGACGCATCGCCGACGCCGCCCGCCAGAGCGTCGCCGAACGCTACTCGGCGGCCCGCGTCGAGCGCGAAGTCATCGCGTTCTGCAAGGAAGCGCAAGCATCGAAGCAATGAACATTCTCTTCATCAACTCCATCAGCCGCAACAAATTCGGCGGCGGCGAAAAATGGATGGTCAATGCCGCCAAAGGGCTGACCGACCGTGGCCATAACGTGGTGCTGGCCAGCAAGCGCGACTCCCGGCTTCTGGAGTACGCGGCGGGGCGCGGCGTCCGCACCGAAGCGATGGAGATTCGCGGCGACCTCAGCCCGCTGGCGACGCTGAAGATCGCCTCGTGGATGAAACAGCACGAGACCGACGTGCTCATCTGCAACCTCAACAAGGATGTGCGCGTCGCGGGTCTTGCCGCGCGGCTCGTCGGGCGGCCCGTGGTGCTGGCGCGTCACGGCATGTTGCTGTGCAGCAAGAA
>CAIUQW010000254.1 GCA_903901395.1 uncultured Chlorobiales bacterium
AGATCGTTGTTGTTCATGAACCCTCCGGATGAAGTGTTGACTTTGCCACGATTGTTGCCGCCTTTGCTCTTCTTCTTGCCGCCGCTTTTGAAAAATGCCATCAGATTTGTGGATATGCTTCGAGAAGGAGGTCGTCGCCGAATCGCTGGATTCCGGCGAAGCTGAGTTTTATGGCGTAATCTGGATGCGTCACGTCGAGCGGACCGAAGCTCGCCACGCCGTCTCCGCCGAAAAGTTTCGGCGCTATGAAGACGTAATATTTATCGACAAGCCCGGCGCGGATCATCGCCGCCGACAAGCGGCTTCCGCCCTCGACCATCACCGAGAGCACGCGCCGCCGGTGCAGCTCCGCGAACACCTCGGCGAGATCGAGGCCGCCACCGGAGCCGCCGACCGTCACCACCTCGATGCCTCGCGCTTCGAACTGACTGACAAGACACTCCTCTGCCTCGTCGCGGAGCGCGAAGAGGAGCGTTTTCGCTTCGGCATTGAAAATCCGCGCTTCGACCGGCACCTGAAGCCGCCGGTCGAGCAGCACGCGCAGCGGCTGACGGCCATCGCAGTGGCGCACGGTCAGCTCGGCATTGTCCGCCAGAACTGTCGAAGCGCCGCACATGACAGCGTCGTAAACGCTCCGAAGCCGATGCACCTCGCGCCGCGACTCATCGCCGGTGATCCACTTCGACGCGCCGAGCGACGTAGCGATGCGCCCGTCGAGCGTCTGCGCGGTTTTGAGCGCCACGAAGGGGTGCCCCTTGCGATGCACAGTCATGAAGGCCTCGTTGAGCCGCTCCGACTCCGCTTCGAGCACGCCAACGGTCACGTCGATGCCCGCCTCGCGTAGCTTCGCGATCCCTTTGCCCGCAACCTTTTCGTGCGGATCGAGGCATCCCACCACGACGCGCGGAATGCTTTTTTCGACAATCAGGTCGGCGCACGGCGGCGTTTTGCCGTAATGCGAACACGGCTCCAGATTGACGTAAATCGTCGATTGCCGGAGCAGCGATTCGTCCTCCACCGACGCGATGGCGTTGACCTCGGCGTGCGGGCCGCCGTACTGCTTGTGCCACCCTTCGCCGATGATGCGTCCGTCGTGCACGATCACCGAGCCGACCATCGGATTCGGACTCACGCACCCCGCGCCGCGCCGCGCCAGTTCGATGCAGCGCTGCATGTAGGCCCGGTCATCCGTCTTTATCATATCGTCCTTTATCATAAACACTTATTGTCCTCTGTCATAGACACATATTTTTCAGCACGTAACATCCACCTTCACCAGTTTGATCCCCGAGAGCCGCAGCAATTCCGCGATGTTCTCGATCTTGTAGGGCTTGTCGTAGTAGATCGTTTTGATTCCGACGTTGATGAGCACCTTCAGGCAGTGAATGCAGGGACTCGCCGTGATGTAAATGTCGGCGTCCTTGATCGATACGCCATGCTTGGCCGCCTGCGCGATGGCGTTGATTTCGGCATGGATCGTGTTGACGCAATTTTCCTCGACGGTGCCGTCGGGGTGGGTGCTCTTGTAAATCTTGCAGTTCGTCTCGTTGCAATGCGGCAGGCCGGAGGGGGCACCGTTGTAGCCGGTTGAGAGGATGTTGTTGTCGCGCACGATCACCGCGCCGATGTGCCCTCGCGTGCAGGTGGCCCGGCGTGCAATGAGGTGCGCGACGCTCATGAAATATTCATGCCATCCAAGCCGCGTCTCCTGCGAGCCGCCGCCCGAAGCGCCGCAGCAGCAGGAGGAAGTGCCATCTTCATGCATAAGCGTAAAATTGATACATTAAAGCAGAGGTCATTTAATTTCGGTATTTATAAATATTATCGACGATTAACTTCAATTGTCATTCTGATCCCGACTTGTCGGGAGAAGAATCCAAAACCTGTTACTTTGCAAGAATCTGGATTCTTCATTCCGCTGCGCTTCATTCAGAATGACAGTCCAGTAATCGCGACAAATTGAGACATTTGATTTTCAGAGTTATCAACGATTGCCTCAATAAGATAGAGTATAGACCACACCTTCGCAACCGTTCACGCTAATGCTCCGCAACTACTTCACGCTTTACCACGCAGCCGCCGAGCTGCACGAACGGCTTGCGGGGGGCTACCTTTTTGAAATCCATTCGCAGCAGAAAAACGAAATCACGCTCGCCTTCGTCACGCCGGATGGCGGGCATCTGCAACTCATCGCCACGGTGCGCTCGCCGCACTTTTCGCTCTATACGCGCGAGGGGCTGAACCGCAAGAGCCGCAATACGGCGGGCATCATGAGCCAGCTCAATGAACGGCAAGTCACCGGCGTGGCAATTTCGTCCGCCGACCGGCAGATCGCCTTCACGCTCGACGACGGCCACGCGCTCGTGCTGCGGATGTTCAGCGCCGAGACCAACATGCTGCTCGTGCGCGAGAGACAGATCGTCGATGCCTTCAAGGATGGGCGAAAGCTCGAAAATACGCCATTCGAGGAGACGGAGGCTGACGTACCCTACTTCCGGGCGCTGGAGCAGCTTGCCCGTGACGGCGAGCTGTTTCGCCTGAAGCTCGAAGAGCGAGGCGCGGACGAACCGCTCGACCAGCGCTTGCTCTCGATGCTGCCCGGCTTCGACCGCAAGCTCGTCCGGCGGCTTCTCGCGATTTCGGAAGACGATTCCCCCGAGTCGTTGCACCAGGCTTTCGTCGCCATCTTCTACGATCTCGCCTCGCCGACGCCGTGCGTTATCGAAAACTCCGGCCAGCCGCCAGTCTTCTCGCTCTTCACGCCGACGGAGGGCGACGAGGCGACGACCTTCGAGAGCGTGCTCGACGCCTTGAACCTCTACAGCCGCAAGATGTACCGCCACCTGCACTTGCAGGAGCGCGCCGGAGCCGCGCGGCGGGAGCTTACGGCGAAGATCGGCAAGCTCGAAAAGGAGCTGAACGCCAGCGCAGGGCACGATCCCGAGGAGATTTCGCAGCGCAACGAGCGTTACGGCCACCTGCTCACCGGAGCCATTGGTGCGGTCGAGCTGTACGGCGCGTCGGTGACAGTGCCGAACCTCTTCGAACCTGGCTCGCCCGGCGTCACCATTCCGGTCAAGCGCGGCCTCAACCTCCAGGAAAACGCCGCGTGGTACTTCACGCAGGCGACGAAAAATCGCAAAAAAGCCGAGGCGCAAAAACTACGCCACGCCGAACTGCGGCAGGAACTCGACGCTCTCCGCCACAAACTCGCCGAACTTACCGAGGCTGACTCCCCCGACCGGTTGCAGCGCGTGCTTGAAACCGGCAAATCCCCGGGTCGAACAGCATCCGGCAAAAACCCGAAACAAAAGGAAACAGCGCCCCGCTTCAGAACGATTCCGATAAGCGACAGAATCACGCTCTACATCGGCAAAAATTCTGCGAACAACGAGCAGCTCACCTTCAGCTTCGCCAAACCCGACGACATCTGGCTTCACGCCCGAGGCGCATCCGGTTCGCACTGCATCCTCAAGGGCGCGGCCATGCACAACGCCTCGGAGATCCGCCGCGCCGCCGAAATCGCCGCATGGCACTCGGCAGCCAAGCACTCCGAGTTAGTGCCAGTCATCTGTACCCAGAAAAAGTACCTGAAAAAAGACCGGAAATCCCCCGGCAACGTTATAATAGAACGAGAACAAGTGCTGATGGTGAAACCGATAAGGGAATAATTGATAGTTGACAGTTGATAATTGATAATTAAAAAAGAAGAATCACTCTTCAATCTTCCCATCCTATAAGTCCTATAAGTCCTATACGACCTGTAGGACTTATAAGACCTATTCTTGAAAAAACTTTAACGCACCGCCAAACCCTCAACCATGGAAACACACAAACTCGTCATGCCGGAACACCTCAACCACTTCGGATTTCTCTTTGGCGGCAATCTGCTCAAATGGATCGACGAGGTCAGCTATATCGCCGTGACGCTCGACTATCCCGGCTGCAACTTCGTCACGGTCGGCATGGACAAGATCGAATTCAGGAAAAGCATCCGCCAGGGCACCATACTTTGCTTCGATTCGAAGAAGAACCGGGTTGGCACCACCTCGGTGGAGTATATCGTGGATGTGACCCGGGAGGAGATTTGCTCCGGCTGCAAAGAGCTGGTGTTCACCACCCGGATTACGTTCGTCAGCGTGGATAAAAACGGCAGGAAAAAAGCGATTCCAACCTGATCACTCCTGGACGTTGTGCGTCCACCTGAGCGTGCGGGAGATGGCTCTCTGCATTTTCCGGAATCGCCAGATGCCGAACGAACCGGTCACGATGCCAAGAGGTATACACGCCACGCCCGCCCACATGAACCAGGGCTTGTTCGCGTAATGAATGATCGTCAGGCCGGTAATCATCATGGCCACGCCAGATCGCAGGTAGGAGAGCAGCGTGCGCTCATTGGCCAGCAGGGTACGGTCGATAGCCAGTTCGTCACGCAGAATGAGTTCATCGGTATCGAACCGTTCGTATGGCGAAACAACCGGACCTGAATCTTTCTCGCCATACAGGTACTTCATAATCATGGGCAAAACACCAAAAGGTTAACGAAACAGTAAAAAACGAAATTAAATTTAGCGGCCCGATCCGCCTGTCGAGTGACTCAGTCGGTTGAGCATGAAGAGACCGCAGCCGGTCAGGATGAGGTTGGGCAGCCAGACGGCGATGGCCGGTAACAGCACGCCTCTGCCGGCTATCTTTTCGCCGACGATCATCAGCACCCAGTAGAGCACGAAAAAGAAAAGCGACATCGCCGCGCCCGCGCCGAATCCCCCTCGCCGCGCCATCACGCCAAGCGGCGCTCCGACCACGGCGAAAACCAGGCAGGCGAAGGCGAGCGAATATTTTTTGTGATACTCGACCATGTACTTGTTATACGAATCCCGGTTCTCCTGCATCTGCCCGATACGTGCCGACAAGTCGTCGAGCATAGTATCGACCGCCTCGATGGCGCGGCCCGTCACGGCGGGCGGCAATGCAACAGGCGATGACGCGCTGGTGTCACGACGATTGCGAATCGTGGCGATCTGCGTCTTCAACTGCTCGATTCCCTTGTCGATCGAGTGCTCCGCCACATTGCTTTTCAGATGGAACTCTTTGGCCATCGCCAAGAGATCGGCAGCCGACAGCTCCTTGCCGCCTCGCCGCCGGTTCTGCTCTTCGGTGCGCTCGAATCCGTAGCCGGTCGCGTCGAAAACGTAACGGTTTTTGGCGAAGACCATTTTCCGGTAGCGATCCATTCGCGGAAGCGTCAGCTCGTGAATCTGCCCATCTTCAAGCGTCAGAATGAGATAGCGGTAATCCGACGAGAACTGGATGCTTCCCCGCGCCGCCAGAATCACCGTACGCACATTGGGCCGTCCACGATCATAGAGCACGATGTCGCGTAGCTCGCCAGTGGAGTTGTCGATGTCCTTCACCATGATCGAGTAGCCCTTGATGACGTCGGAGAAGGCGTTCTTGTCGATGCCGAGTCCGGGCTTCAGGCGGGTAATATCGGCGAAAAGGGCGTTGGCTTTATAGTTGGCCTCGGGCATCAGAACGTTGTTGAATCGCTCCATAAGCAGCGAAAGGCCGAGCGCGGCGATCAGCACCGGCGCAACGAGCCGGTAGATCGAGATGCCGCCGGAGCGCATCACCGTCAGCTCGGAGCTGTTGGTCAGAGAGCTGAAGGCCATGACCGTCGCGACCAGCGCCGCCATCGGCACAGCCAGCCCGACCATCCACGCCGATTGCAGCGCGACCACCTCGGCGATAATGCTGAAATCGAGTCCCTTGCCGATCAGCCGTTCGAGAAATTTGGTGAGAAAGGAGAGGATGAACACGAACATGATCGTTACAAACGCAAAGAAAAAGGCGCCAAGATGTGCTTTGAGAATGTACCGATCCAGAATTTTCATCGAATGCCGTTTAATCCATAGAGGTTGCGACCGCACTGCTGGAATGCGAGCCGCTCACAATATACAGCGGAAGTGCCTGTCTGCAATACCAGACATCGAGCGTCCGCACTATCAGTTCGGCACGGCGATGAGCGTGCCCATCCATCACTGCGTGTGATCACGCCGCTCCCGACGGGAATCCGGTTAAAGAGAAAACGGCTACTGTTCGACCGGTCAGGAAATTCGTTGACAAGCAGCAAACCGGGAAGGTATGTCTTGTTCCGTCGCCGGTCGTTCCGTAGCTGTTTGGGGTGCGAAAAAGCAGATGCACAAGAAAACCTTTTTTGCTGATTCGATAAGTCCGGATGTACCTTCAAATTCTCACTTCATCAGCCCAGGAGCGATTCGAGCATTTTGCAGTTCTCGTCCACGATTGCCGCTGATTTCTTGAGCGCTTCCAGTTCCGAATCGGCGAGCTTGATTTCGTAAACCTGCTCGACGCCGTTTTTGCCGATCTTGACCGGTACGCCGACGAAGGTGCCGTCGATGCCGTACTGTCCGTCGAGGCTGATTGCTCAATCATCTCTGCGGTGGATAAGGCTTTATACAAAATACACACTAATAATACTTACCATGTAATATAAATGAAAAGCCTGAAGCCGTTGCTCTGCCCTCAGTGACTCTGTGGAATGGTCGTTGTGTTGAGAGAACTTATAAAAAAGAGCGTTAGGATGGATTATTCTGAACTTTTTATCGCTCAACCTGAGTTCTGCTTCCTTGATATTCGGAATAATAGCTTTTCATTATAAATAATTAAGGGCGAATGGCTGTCGTTCTTTTGTCACGTTGTGCAGCGTTGAGGCAGGCAGTATCGGATTCCCCAACGTGGCGAAATATTTATCTATAAGTAAAAATCAAGGAGAAACTCCATGTCAGAAGAGGTCAA
The DNA here is from genome assembly GCA_903901395.1 of uncultured Chlorobiales bacterium. Lineage (GTDB taxonomy): Bacteria > Bacteroidota > Chlorobiia > Chlorobiales > Chlorobiaceae > Chlorobaculum. Next base: position 6,820 of record CAIUQW010000254.1, read on the forward strand.
AGAGCTGCAAAAAGAGCTTGCCAAGCGTAAAAGGATAGCAATCGACATCGCATCGCAGATTCATGATATCGTCGAAGATTCACTCTGGGTAGATTATGAGAAGATGCCCGGGCTTTCCGAAAAGCTGGTGGCTGCCGTGAAGGAGGCTAACCGGTTCAAGACAGACAACGGTCTCCAGTGAAATCTCTGCGCTGAGAGTGCTCCGGGTGGGCAAACAAAGAAGCAAGCCTCCGCACGGGTATCTGTGAGTGAAGCGAGCAGGGAGTCTCCGGCGCCTTTTAAAAACTTTAAAACGCCAAGAGGCTGTCCCGGTTTCGTTTCCGGAACAGCCTCTTTTCATTTCATGTATTTGACCGCAGAACGCAGGTCAGGTCGCTTGACCAGAGGTCAGGCGAAGATGGATTTGAGCAGGTCGCAGTTCTCGTCCACGATGGCGGCTGATTTCTGAAGCGCTTCGATATCCGACGCGGCAAGCTTGATTTCGTAAACCTGCTCGACGCCGTTTTTGCCGAGCTTGACCGGCACGCCGACGAACGTGCCGTCGATGCCATACTGTCCGTCGAGGCTGACGGCGCAGGGCAATACTCTTTTGCGGTCAAGCACGATCGCTTCGACCATTTCCACAGCCGAGGCTGCCGGGGCGTAGAATGCCGAACCCTGCTTGAGGTAGTTGACGATCTCCGCACCGCCGTTGCGGGTGCGCTCGACAAGCTCCGCGATTCTGTCGGCAGGAATGAGATCGGAGATCGGAATACCCGCGACCGTGGTGTACTGCACCACCGGCACCATCGCGTCGCCGTGGCCGCCAAGCACGCAGGCGTTCACATCCTGCATCGAGACGTCAAGCTCCATGGCGATGAAAGAGCGGAAACGCGCCGCATCGAGCACGCCAGCCATGCCGATGACACGCTCTTTCGGCAGACCGCTCTGCTTCCAGGCAACCCAGGTCATGATGTCGAGAGGATTGGAGACGACGACGATGATCGGGTTCTTCGAGTGCTTCATGATATTTTCGGTCACCTCCTTGACAATGCCCGCATTTTTCATAAGCAGATCTTCACGGGTCATGCCGGGTTTTCTCGGCAGACCGGCCGTGATGATCACGATGTCGGAATCAGCCGTGTCGGCATAGTCGTTCGAACCCTTGATTCTCGTGTCGAAAAGTCCGACCGGCCCGGTTTCATACATATCGAGCCCTTTACCCTGAGGAATGCCTTCGACAACATCGAGCAGCACCAGCTCCTTTGCAAACTGTTTTTCAGCAAGACGGAAAGCCGCGGTTGCTCCAACGTTGCCTGCGCCAATAACGGTGATTTTCATAATGCACGTACAGGTTTTGGTTTCTGTGGGAATGATCTCCTGTTCCTCATGGATGCAGGGGATATTTATGAATCAGCAAATTCTCGAAACACTGGTCTCTGCGCGAGGCAGTCCGGTTACTCAAGTGTGCGTCCGGAAAAGAGCAAAAAAAAAGCAAGCCGTTCATCGATGAGAACCGGCTTGCTTTCAATATCAGCGTGATGCATCTCCGTCCAAAGATCAGGAAGGGATGATATCGACCTGCTTCTTGTTGTTGCGGCCGTTTCTGAAGTGAACGGTGCCATCGACAAGGGCGAAAATAGTGTGATCCCTGCCGAGACCGGCGTTGTCGCCCGGCTTGATGGCCGTGCCGCGCTGGCGGAGAATGATGGTGCCTGCGTTGACCACGGAGCCACCGGCAGCTTTCACGCCGAGGTATTTCGGATTGCTGTCGCGGCCGTTTTTGGTCGATCCGCCGCCTTTTTTATGTGCCATGAGACTGAAAAATTAGTGTTGTAAATTCTGTTCGATCAGATCGACAGCACTTCGACCTGGGTCATGTGCTGACGGTGTCCGTTTCTTTTCTGAAAGCGTTTGCGGCGGTTCTTTCTGAACACGACGATGGTCTCGTCGCGAACGTGGTCAAGAACCTTGACGGTTGCAGTGCCAGCTTTCAGGGCGGAATCAGCCTGATTGACCTGCATGAGAGTCTTCACTTCGATAACGTCGCCTGCGGCGGCCTTCTGCTTGGGGACAAAAATCTTGTCGCCAGCTTTTACCAGAAACTGTTTGTCGGAAATCTCGATCAGCGCCTGCATCATTAGTAATAGTTTGGTGAT
>CAIUQW010000255.1 GCA_903901395.1 uncultured Chlorobiales bacterium
CAATCTCGGCCTCGAAGTGCCGTACCCCAACGGCTCCGAAATGCGCCGCTACCTGCCGGATTTCATCGTGCTGGTCGATGACGGCCACGGCATCGATGACCCGTTGCGCCTCGTCGTCGAGGTCAAGGGCTACCGTCGCGAGGATGCCAAGGAGAAAAGATCGACGATGGAGACCTACTGGATTCCGGCGGTCAACAACCTCGGCACGTTCGGGCGCTGGGCCTTCGCCGAACTCACCCAGCCCTACACCTTCGAGATCGACATGGGCAAACAGATCGAGGAGGCGTTCAGGATGATGATCTATGAGGTTGCGACAGACAATTCAGCTGGAGCTCGCCCTGGGAGCGCCGAGCTCCAGCTCGGCAATGGGGACGAAGTCCCCACATTTTGAAGGAGTGCCGTCCTGAGATTTTTCGGGACTGTAGCAGGATTAGAGGTTCAGTAAAAAATATGTGCCAAGCTGGCGCTCGGCGCTCCCAGGTTTACAGTCGCGTAATCAACACTATCATGGCAAAAAAGCAATCGTTACCTCTCGACATCGACATCTTTCGGCACGACGAGGCGACTCGCAAGAACATACCGACCGCCGAGCATCAGTCCGTCATGGACAGGCAGGAGCAGAGCGCCGTTCGCGTGGCGTACGAGCGCCGGAACCGCGATCTCGATCCGCAGCTTGCGTGGCGCGGCAAGGATGAGCAGGACTGGTCTGACCTCGTGGTGCCCGCTCCGCCGCTCTACATTCAGGAGAAGGTGCACCCGAAGGTGCTCATCGACGATCTTTTGCGCCGCAGCCGGGCCGAGGCCAAGGCTGCCGATGCGCAGTTCGACCTTTTTGCCGACTTTAACGGCCTGCCGGACGATAACGCCAAAACCGAGTTCTACCAGCACGACGCGCACTGGGCGAACCGCATGATCCTTGGCGACAGCCTTCAGGTGATGGCGAGCCTCGCCGAGCGCGAGGGGCTTCGCGGCAAGGTGCAGTGTTTTTACTTCGATCCGCCGTACGGCATCAAGTTCAACTCGAACTTCCAGTGGTCAACCACCAGCCGCGACGTGAAGGACGGCAACACCGACCACATCACCCGCGAACCGGAGCAGGTCAAGGCGTTCCGCGACACCTGGCGCGACGGCATCCACTCATACTTGACCTACCTCCGCGACCGCCTGACCGTGGCGAGGGATTTGCTGACCGAATCCGGCTCGATCTTCGTGCAGATCGGCGATGAAAACGTACATCGGGTACGGGCGCTGATGGATGAAGTTTTCGGGGATGAGAATTTTCTGGCAACGATTCAATTCAATAAAACAGGGCTTCAAGCGTCAAAGTTTTTGTCGTCATCTTACGACTATATTCTTTGGTTTTGTAAATCGCGTGATTCCGCTAAGTATCACCAAATTTATCGCAAAAAGGTGAGCGGTGAGATGGGGGCAACTGGTTATACCTATGTCGAAGAAGGAATAGGCGAAATACGTAGTTTGACACGAGATGAAAAGCAAAATCCTGAACTGATTACAGCTGGCTCCAGAGTGCTTGACGGAACGCCTCTTATTTCATCAGGTTCTTCGGAAGATCAATCTCCGATTTCTTGGCGAAGGAGAGATTATTTCCTGCCTCCAAATTCCCATTGGAAAACGACGAGAAAAGGCATCGATAATCTTGTGAAAGCTGATCGAATTGTTCGTCTCGGAAATCGCATTGAATACAAAATGTATCTCGATGATTTCGGGCAAACAGCCATTGACAATTTTTGGATGAGTGGAGGAGAAAGAGGCTTTACAGGTAATAAAATATATGTTGTTCAAACCGCAACAGATGTTATCGAAAGATGTATCCTGATGTCCACCGATCCCGGCGATCTTGTGCTCGATCCGACGTGTGGTTCGGGGACGACGGCTTATGTGGCCGAGCAGTGGGGGCGGCGGTGGATTACCATCGATACTTCCCGCGTGGCGCTCGCTCTGGCGCGGGCGCGCATCATGGGGGCGCGATACTCGTACTACCTGCTTGCCGACAGCCGCGACGGGCAGCTCAGGGAGGCGGAAATCACCGCATCGGCTCCGTCGTCGCAGCCCGTGCGTGGCGACATCCGGCACGGTTTCGTCTATGAGCGCGTGCCGCACATCACGCTGAAATCGATCGCCAACAACGCCGAAATCGACGTCATCTGGGAGCGGCATCAGGAGCAGCTCGAACCGCTCCGCCAAAAGCTCAACCAGTCGCTCGGCAAAGCGTGGCAGGAGTGGGAAATCCCCCGCGAAGCCCCCAAAAGCTGGCCCGACGAAGCGCGGAGCCTCCACGCCGCATGGTGGGAGCGGCGCATCGCGCGGCAGCAGGAGATCGACGCCTCCATCGCGGCCAAAGCAGAATTCGAGTATCTCTACGACAAACCGTACATCGACAAGAAGAAAGTGCGCGTCGCCGGCCCCTTCACCGTCGAAAGCCTCTCGCCGCACCGCGTGCTCAGCGTCGATGAAGAGGACGGCCTCATCGACACCCTCACCGAAACCGGCAGCGGCTACGACGACCAGCAGAGCTTCGTATCGATGATCCTCGAAAACCTCCGAACCTCCGGCGTCCAGCAGGCGCACAAAAGCGACAAGATCGACTTCACTTCGCTCACCCCGTGGCCCGGCGACCTCGTCTGCGCCGAAGGGCGCTACCTCGAAGCCGACGGAGCCACCGAACGCCGCGCGGCCATCTTCATCGGCCCCGAATTCGGCACCGTCTCGCGCCCCGACCTCGTCGGAGCCGCCCGCGAAGCCGGAGACGCCGGATTCGACGTGCTTGTCGCCTGCGCCTTCAACTACGACGCGCACTCCTCCGAATTCAACAAACTCGGCAGAATCCCCGTCC
>CAIUQW010000256.1 GCA_903901395.1 uncultured Chlorobiales bacterium
GCGTGGACGTACTGTCGGTTGGGTGAGGGACGATGTGGTGCTTCTCCCAGAGTGTCCGTTACCTTCGCGGGCGGAAGGTGCCAAAGTAACTAAACCGAGAGGGGCTGTGGTTGGGTTGGTAGCCAGTTGGCGGAATACTGTACTTGGTCCTCCGCCGTCCGCTCGTGGCAGCCATTGCACGGGGAAATTCGCACGGAGGATGGGTGATTGAGTCCGTACTGGCCGGATGAGTTCCTCCAGGCTGGAATGTGGATATCGGATGTTGGTTCCAGCAGGGACGTGAAACATTTGAGGGAGCAATGTTTGCGCAAAATATTCACGACCGTCGTCAATGATGGCCCAAGTTATTTGTCGGCACAAAAGCGGTGTGAAGTTAGCCCAGTCTTCATTCGCACGGTCGCTGTCCAGGCAGAGGTACAGTTCGTAAAGTTTTTGGAAGTATTCGCAATTGGTCCCAAATAGAGCCCAAACAAATGCGCAAAATGTTGCAACCGAGGCTTTCAGATCATTGTACGAGTCCGGTGGCGCTCGTGGTGCCGATTTATGAAGTGTAATTGCTTCGGCCAGCGTTCGATTCGTGGAGGAGAGTTCTTCCGCCAATTCCTGTTGCCGAACCGACTCCCTATCTTCTCCCGGCCGGCTGCGGCAGAGCAGGATTGATATTCCTTTCTCGGCTGTGGTATAGTATGCTGCACTGCCGCCCGGGTTAAACCGGAGACCAACAATGTCGTCGATGGCCACTTTGGTGAGGTACATTCCTCGATTGATTGTAACTCCCATGTCCCTCGCCCACCGGTTCATCGCTTCGCGAATGTGGAGGCGATGCGTGTCGGTCGATTTGGTCTGGCAGAAGAGGGACCATATGTGTGGGATTCCCTGCTGTCCTTGAAGTCCTTTTCTTCAGCTCTTTCTCAAAAACCGCGCCACCGAGAAAAGACTCCCGAACAGCCCCAGCGCGACGCCGAGCAGAACAAGCCCAACGCTGACCGTCAGGGCCGAGGGGTGCAGAATCTGGTAGATCGCCGGTTCGTATTGCAGGAGCGCCTGCTCGAAGATGAGCCAGAGGCCGAGCGCGGCCAGGCCACCGGAGATTAGCCCCTGAATCATTCCCTCAAAGAGAAACGGGGCGCTGATGAACCAGCGGGTCGCGCCAACGAGGCGCATCGTTTTGATCTTGTCGCGGCGGGCGTACATGGCGAGACGGACGGTGAAGGCGTTCAGAATGATGGTAGCCAAGGCGATTACGCCACCGACTCCGGCGGTGATGAGCGTAAAAAGCCGCGCGTTGTGCTCGATGCCCGCAAGATACTCCTTGTTGTAGCGGATGTCGAGGCCATCGCCAAGCGCCGCGATTTGCGACTCGATACGCTCGATGCCGGACGGCGCGGCGTACTCCGGCTTGATGCTCAGTTCGACGGAGCGCGGCAACGGGTTCACGCCAAGAATCCCCACGACATCCGCGCCGAAATCACGCGAAAACCTCGAAGCCGCTTCGTTGCGCGAGATGAAATGGCCATCCGCGACGCCAGGAATCGCCTTCATCCGCTCGCCCAGCGAATCAGCCTGGGCGTCGCCTACACGGTCGTCGAAAAAAACTTCGAGTTCGACGCGCGAACGCACTTCGTGAATCAGCTGGTAAAAGCTGAAGGAGACCGTCCCGAACATCCCGAGCAGGAGCAGTGAAAAAAATCCCGTGGCGATGGTCACGCTTGCCGGAAGCTTGGCCCGGCCAATCCCCGCAAACCCCTCCTTGATGCTGTAGAGCAGACTCATAAAGTCAAAGTGTATTCATCTTTGAAAAATTTTCTATTGAAGAATCGAAAAAAGCTGTTGGAAATCCAACTTTTTTTTCGGATTATTAGGCCATCACGATGGGGCTATAGCTCAGTTGGTAGAGCATTTGCATGGCATGCAAAGGGTCAGGAGTTCGAGTCTCCTTAGCTCCACAAAAAACTCATCGTAGTAATGAAAGAAGCGCAATCCTCCCTGCGCTTCTTTCATTTATAGCTCTCCGCCTCCCTCGCTCAGGCGCGCTTCGCACCGCGTCCCACTCCCGAAACGAGAAAAACCGCTCCCACAAACAGAGAAGCTCCGAGACCAGCGGCGATGTTCAGCACGCCCGCCACGGCTACTGTCGCCGCGTTCAGCCGGATAACCGCCCCGGTGACCGGAACCGATGCCAGATGAGCAACCGCTGTCAGTATCGCGAACAGAAAGCTGCTCGCGATGCCGCCCGCGAACGAGACGAAATAGCGCTCGCGCTTCCCCTCTTTAACCGCTTTCTGCCGCTCCATCTGCTTGAGCGAACCGGGATCGAGCCGGTTCTTCACAGTCTTCGCCACGAGTGCGATCACGAGCAGCACCGGCGCGTACAACCGGTAGACGGCAAAAGTTTCGGAGCTGTCAGGCATGAAGCCTCCCGCATCGAGCCACGCTGAAGCCTTGCCGAGCATCCAGGTCGAGGTGAAGAAAAACACGCTGCCCCAGAGCAGGGTGATCAGAATCCAGGTCCAGACCGATTCTGAGGGGTGCTTTTTCGGAGTTTCGTTCATAACGATGTGCTTTGATTGATTTCGGGGTAGAGAACTTCCATGCACACAAACGGCGCGGCCAGCCATTCAATTCCTTACAGAAGAACATCTTAAAAAATAGTGCCATGCTCCCGGACGGCTCGGGTGGCGAAACCCAGGGTGGCAAAAATGCGGATGCGAACGGTTTTGCCTGTCTGATTGTTTTTAATTTTGACCTTGATATATTAGCTTCACCTGCCTTTAAAAGGTAAAGATTTTACACAATCTCAAGATTTCACCTATATGTGCGGAGTTTTCGGCGTTTTTAATTCAAAAACTCCCGCCGAAGATACCTTTTACGGCCTCTACTCTCTTCAGCATCGGGGACAGGAGGCGGCGGGTATCGTGGTTGCCGAATACAACAAGGCCAGGAAAAAGACGCTGTTCAAGCAGCATAAAGGGCCGGGACTGGTTTCGGAAGTGTTCAGGGACGAGCAGATTTTCGAGAACCTGAGCGGCTACGCAGCCATCGGCCACAACCGCTACTCGACAACCGGCGCTTCGAAATCCAACAATAACATCCAGCCCTTCTCCCTCACCTATCGCTCCGGCAGCCTCGCCATCGCCCATAACGGAAACCTTACCAATTCGCGAGCGCTTCGCAAGGAGCTGACCGAGCAGGGAGTGATTTTCCAGGCATCATCGGACACTGAAATAATTCCGCATCTGGCGGCCCGAAGCAAGGAGAAGGAGCCGATCCATCAGATTTACGATGCTCTACGGCAGGTCGAGGGGGCTTATTCGATTGTCATTCTCGCCAACAACCAGATGATCGCAGCCCGCGATCCCTACGGCGTACGCCCGCTGGCGCTCGGCAAGAAGATCGATCCCGCGACCGGGCACATGGCTTACGTCGTGGCAAGCGAAACCTGCGCATTCGACATCATCAAGGCCGAGTACATCCGCGACATTGCGCCGGGCGAGATTCTGCTGATCGATCACCTGGCTGTGGACAACGAAAAGCCTGTTTCGATTTTTCTGCCGCCGGTCGAGCGAAAAGCGCGCTGCATCTTCGAGTATGTCTATTTCGCCCGTCCCGACAGCTTTATTTTCGAGAACTCGGTGGACAAGGTGCGCCGGAACCTCGGAAAGAATCTCGCGCGTGAATCGACCATCGAGCGGAAAGAGAGCGAAAAAGAGCTGGCTGTAGTCAGCGTGCCCGACTCCTCGAACACCGCCGCGCTCGGCTTCGTCCGGGAAAGCACCAAGCTCGGCAAACCGGCGCGTTTCGAGCACGGCCTCATCCGCAACCACTATGTGGGACGCACCTTCATCCAGCCTGGCATCCAGAGCCGCGAAATCAAGGTTCGCTCCAAGTACAACATCGTACGCGGCGTCATGCAGGGACGCCCGATCATTCTCGTCGATGACTCGATTGTGCGCGGCACGACGGCGAGGATGCTCATCAAGCTGGTGCGCGAGGCCAATCCCGCGGAGATTCATCTGCATATCAGCTCGCCGCCGATCACCAACCCCTGCTTCTACGGCATGGATTTCCCGACCAAACGCCAGCTCCTGACCCACATGCTGGCCGACGCGGAACACGAGCTTGGCGACATCGAAAAGATCCGGGAGTACATCGGCGTTGACTCGCTGAAATACCTCTCCATGCAGGGCCTGCTGAACAGCGTGCCGAAGTTCGATGGTGAACAGTGCAGCTACTGCACCGCATGCTTCAGTGGAGATTACCCGATCCCGATCACCGACGTCACGACCGACAAGGAGGAGAACGACTGACATCAGTCATCGACGACACGCCGGAAAAACCTATTGATCCTCAGAAGCCGTTCATGCTCTCAAGCTGGACGGCTTTTTTTGTTGGACGAAACTCGCAAATACCCGCATCCGGATATGAAAAAGGGCCGCTTCTCCGGCGACCCTTTCACAATTGCCCTCCTTCACGGCAGGCTGTAATGGCTTGAGATCTATTTCTTCGTCTGCTTGAACTCGATTCTGACCGAAGTGTGCGGGACGGCTTCGAGGCGTTTCTTGGGGATCGGCTTGCCCGATTTGGTGCAGATGCCGTAGGTTTTGTTGCGGATGCGGTCGAGCGCCTGATCGACGTAGTGCAGATAGCGCTCGTCGCGGGCGATGAACATGAAGCGCTGCTCGCGATCCATCGTTTCGGTGCCGTGGTCGGCCATGTGCATCGAGTAGTTCGAGTTGATCGAGTCTTCGACGCTCTCCTCGGAAAGCGATGAACGCAGAATGTCGAGGTCGCGCAGAACCTCTTCACGCCGTTTCAGCAGCAACTGCCTGAAGTGTTCGAGCTCCTCGTCGGTCAGGTAGGTCTTGGTCAATCTCGTCTCTTCCGCCGGCTCGACAGAGATTTCCGGAGCTGGACTGGGTTTCTTCGACATGCTGGTCATGGTTTAGAGGTTCCAACGGCAACACAACGGCAAACAGTAAAAAAACGGAAATGTTATAATACGATCATGAACCGGATTTTTCAAGTGACAACCGGCACAATTCATTGTTGACCTGCTCCGCACCGTCGCCCGGCTGCGAGGCGTCGAGAGATAAAAACACGATGGAGGTGGCGAGCGTTTCGTCCATGATGTAGGACTCGCTCTTCCGCGCCGCCGTCAGCAACTTTTCGCTGCCTTCCACCTTGAGCGCGATGCGGTCGGTGATGTCGAGGCCGCTCTCCTTGCGGAGGGTCTGAATCTTGCTCACCAGCTCGCGGGCGAGGCCGAGCATTTCAAGCTCTTCGGTAATCTCCGTGTCGAGCGCCACCATGATGCGATGCGCGTCGTCCGCCGCCACGAGCCACCCCTCGATGTCCTCGTGCACGATGTCCACATCCGTCCGCAGCACGGTGCAGATGCGTCCGCCAAGATCGATCTCGATGCTGCCTTCGGTTTCGAGCCGAGAAATCTGCTTATGGCTCATGATCCTGATCTCCTCGGCCAAGAGCTTCATATCCTTGCCGAAGCGTGGGCCGAGCGCCTTGAAGTTGGGCTTGGCCTTTTTACTGATCACCGAGCCGTCCTCGTCCTCCACATATTCGATCTTCTGGACGTTGACCTCCTCGCGGATGATGTCCGACACCAGCTCGTAGGCGGCGCGGGAACCGGGTTCGGCGGCGGCGAGCAGGATGCGCTTGAGCGGCTGGCGCACCTTGATGGTGGCCTTTTCGCGCATGGTGCGCACCAGCGAGGTGATGATCTGCGCCTTCTTCATCCGCTCTTCGAGCGCCGCATCGATGCAGCTTTCGTCGGCAACCGGCCAGTCGGCGAGGTGCACCGATTCGGCCTGGCCTTTATCGCTGACACCGGTCAGGTCGAGCCACATTTTTTCGGCGATGAAGGGAGCGAACGGAGCGAGCAGCTTCGAGAGCGTTTCGAGCACCATCGCGAGCGTCTGATAAGCTGAGAGCTTGTCCGGCCCCATCTCCCCTTTCCAGAAGCGTTTGCGCGAACGGCGGATGTACCAGTTCGAGAGGTCGTCGACCGTGAAGTCGCCGATGAGTCGGCACGCGCCGGTGAGGTCGTACTGCTCCATGCGGCGAGTCACCTCGGCGATGAGCGTGTTGAGGCTGGAGAGAATCCAGCGGTCAAGCTCCGAGCGCTCGGCAAACGGAATGGCGACCTCCTGATTGCGGAAGCCATCGACGTTCGCGTAGAGCACGAAGAAGTTGTAGCTGTTGATGAAGGCGCGGAAGAACTTGCGCTGCTCCTCCTCGATTTCGTCGGTGTTGAAGAGCTTCGGGCGCCACGGCGGGCTGGTAATCATCAGGTACCAGCGGATGGCGTCCGCGCCGTACTTCTCCATCGACTCGAAAGGATCGACCACGTTGCCCTTCGACTTGGACATCTTCTGGCCGTTCTTGTCGAGAATGTGGCCGTTGACGACGAGGTTCCGGTAAGCCGGGCGGTCGAAAATGAGCGTCGCGATGGCGTGCAGCGTGTAGAACCAGCCGCGCGTCTGATCGACCCCCTCGGCGATGAAGTCCGCCGGGAAGGTCTTGTCGAACAGCTCTTTGTTCTCGAAAGGATAGTGGAGCTGCGCGAAAGGCATCGAGCCGCTGTCGAACCAGACGTCGATCAGCTCGGGCGTGCGGTTGAAGCGCTTGCCGTCGCGGATGAAGTAGATGCGATCCACGAAGGGTTTGTGCAGGTCGAGTTCGACGAGACCCTTGTCGAGCGCCTCGCCGAGATTCATCTGCTGGCCGTCGATGTCGATGAACCCCTCGCGCAGCTCCGCGACCGATCCGACGGCAAAGAGCTTGCCCGAGTCGGGGCCGTCGCCGATGGCGAAATCCCCGGCGACCCACACCGGCAGCGGCGTGCCCCAGAAGCGTTCTCGGGAGAGCGCCCAGTCCTTGTTCTCTTCGAGCCAGTTGCCGAAACGGCCAGCGCCGATTTCGGAAGGATTCCAGTTGATCGTCTTGTTCAGCTCCACCATGCGTGGCGCGATGTCGGTGGTGCGGATGTACCACGATTCGCGGGCATAATAGATCACCGGCACATCGTAGCGCCACGAGAAGGGATAGGTGTGCTGGATCGTCTCGCGGCGGTAGAGCTTGCCTTCGTCCTTGAGGCGCTGCATGATCGGCTTGTCGGCATCCTTGAAGAACATCCCTTCGTAGTCGGGCACCTCGGCGGTGAAGCAGCCGTTGCGAGCCACCGGCTGAAGCATCGGAAGCTGGTACTGCTTCGACAGCTCGTAGTCGTCCGCGCCGAACGCCGGTGCGATATGCACGATGCCCGTGCCGTCGCCGGTCGAGACGAACTCACCGCACGCCACGTACCAAGCGCGGCGTTCGGGAGCGAAATAGCTGAAGAGCGGCTCGTAGTCGCGCCCTTCGAGGTCAGCACCCTTGCAGCGGTCGATCACCTCCCACGCCGGATGGTCGCCAATCTTTTCGACGAGCACCGGCAGGCGAGACTCGGCAAGGATCAGCACTTCGCCGGTTTCACGGTGCTTGACGCGAACGTAGTCGATGTCGCGTCCGACGGCAAGCGCGACGTTGGAGATGAGCGTCCACGGCGTGGTTGTCCAGACGAGGATGCTCTCTTCGGAGTCTTTGAGACGGAACTTCACGTAGACGCTCGGATCCTGCACCTCCTTGTAGCCAAGCGCCAGCTCGTGCGAGCTGAGCACGGTCTCGGACTTCGGATCCTGCGGGACGATCTTGTAATCCTTGTAGATAAGCCCCTTGTCGAAGATGGTCTTGAGCGCCCACCAGACCGACTCGATGTAGTTGTTGTCGCAGGTGATGTAAGGGCTGTCCATATCGACCCAGTAGCCCATGCGCTCGGTCAGCTTGCCCCACCCCTCGCGGTTGTCGTCGATGTGGTGATAGACC
>CAIUQW010000257.1 GCA_903901395.1 uncultured Chlorobiales bacterium
TCACTCACGATGCAGCTCCATGTAACGGCGGATGAAGCCGCTTTCGATTCTGGCAAGCGTGCTCCGGACGCTCCGTTCACGCTCGTCGAGGTTCACGAACTCCCGCGCCACCACCTCCTCCAGCTGGCCGAGATCGACGCCGCCGGTCGCATGACGAACCGATACGGCGACCTCGCGCCCGGCCTTCACCAGCACCCCCTGATCGATAGCCACGAACCTCTCCTCCGCCCCGGCGCGATACGAAAGGATGCCCGGCGCGAGCGGCGCGACGCAATCGAGCCTGTTCGGCAGAAAGCCGTACGACCCCTTCACGGTTTCGACCGAGAGCTTTTCCACCTCCGGCAGGTCGGCAAAGACCCGGTATGGCAGGAGGATGCGCAGATGCATCGATGCGGCGCTCATGAACGCTCCCCCGCCGCTCCATCATTGCCGGGCGCAGCCTTCGCCGGAGCGCCATCGCTTCCGCTGACTTCAAGCCGCGTCCTCTTTTGCGCTTCGGCGACATTGCCGATCATGTAGAGCGCCTGCTCGGGATAGGCTTCGAACTCGTCGCGCAGAATCCGCTCGCAACCGTCTATGGTCTCCGAAACCGGCACCAGCCGTCCCGGAATGCCCGAGAACTTTTCGGTCGTAAAAAAGGGCTGGGTGAAAAAGCGTTCCAGCCGCCGCGCCCGCCCGACCAGCCGCCGGTCTTCGGTCGAAAGCTGCTCCAGGCCAAGCATCGCGATGATGTCCTTCAGCTCGTCGTACTGCGCGAGCACCCGTCGCGCCTCACGGGCAAGCTGGTAATGGCGCTGGCCGACGACCGACTCGCCCGCCATCTTCGAGCCGGAAGACAAGGGATCGACCGCCGGGTAGAATCCCTCGCCAGCCCGTTTTCTCGACAAGACCAGCGACGCGGAAAGATGTGAAAAGGTGTGGACTGCGGCGGGATCGGTGAAGTCGTCGGCAGGCACATAGACCGCCTGAATCGAGGTGATGGCCCCCGCGCCGGTGCTGGCGATGCGCTCTTCGAGCCCTGAAAGCTCCGTGCCGATGGTCGGCTGGTAGCCGAGTCGCGAAGGCATCTGCCCCATCATGCCTGAAATTTCCGACCCGGCCTGGATGAAGCGGAAGATGTTGTCGATGAGCAGCAATACGTCACGATGCTCGTCATCCCTGAAGTATTCGGCCATCGTCAGGGCGGCGTGGCCCACTCGGAAACGGCTGCCGGGCGGCTCGTTCATCTGCCCGAACACCATCACCATGTTATCGAGCACGCCAGCCGTTTTCATCTCCCGGTACAGCTCCTCGCCTTCGCGACAGCGCTCGCCGATGCCGCAGAAGATGCTGACGCCGCTTTGGGTGCTCACCATATTGTGGATCATCTCGGTCAGGAGCACGGTTTTGCCCACCCCCGCGCCGCCGAACAGCCCCGCCTTGCCGCCACGCTCCAGCGGCACGAGCATATCGATGATCTTGATGCCGGTCTCGAACACCTCCGCGCTGATCGACCGGCTGCTCAAAGGGGGCGGCAACCGGTGCACGGGCCGCCACTCCACGCCGGAGATCGGCTCGTTCCGGTCGATGGTGTTGCCGAAAACGTCGAACATTCTCGACAGAATCGCCCGGCCCACGGGAGCCATGAGCGGCGCACCGGTAAGTTTCACCGGCATTCCCCGGCTGATGCCTTCAGTCGGCGTGAGCGCGATGCCCCGCACATGCCGGTGATCGAGCTGTGTCAGCACCTCGACGCGCGCCCTGAACTCTCTGCCGGTCTCGACCATCGAATGGATCGGCGGCAGTACGCCCTCGAACTGCATGTCGATCACGCTTCCCCTGATCGAACTCACCGTTCCCGGCGGCGCTGTCGTTACCTGGTCACTCATAGAGCCTCGATGGTTTGCCGGTCTCTTCGGTCGCCTCCAGGTACTTCAGGTCACCAGACCGTGATACATCATGATGATGTAAAATTCAGCAGCGATGCAGTACAAAAGCGGATGCTGCTTCGGATTCAGCATAACTCACCAACGCAACTTTTCAGCAAAGAAGTTTCATCCAGGTCAAAGTGAACGGAGCGGCTCCCGGCACAAGCACCATAAGGCAACCATAAATCATAGCTTGAATACTTTGAATTCGCCCGTCCTCCGCAGGTCGTTGCGCAGGTCAGAGGCGGAGCGAGGAGTATCATTGCCGACTGAAAGATCATCGTCCATCGAGCCTACAGGTATGACGGCTGGCCGGACAGTTATGAATCCAGCTATTAAAATTCTCAAAAAATTGCCCTGGACTTTAGTCCGGGGTATGCAGATAAGACAATATTAATAAAGGCGTTA
Source organism: uncultured Chlorobiales bacterium (assembly GCA_903901395.1). Classification (GTDB taxonomy): domain Bacteria; phylum Bacteroidota; class Chlorobiia; order Chlorobiales; family Chlorobiaceae; genus Chlorobaculum. The sequence continues at coordinate 2,316 of CAIUQW010000257.1, forward strand.
GCCTGATTTCTTTCAACGACAGCGATTGCGATTTATTATGGCCGGAGTAATAACAGCGACCACGCTGCTTCAGCCTCAACAGACGGCGCGGCAACCGAGGTTATAACGCCGTCGCCTTTCAGACGCAAAACTGAAGCGCCATCCGGGCAACGTGGCCGAAGATGACCGAAGGATTGCGATACATGAAAATGGTCAAACGCTATTTTATTGCTTCTTTTTTTCACTACATTCGATTGTAGCCTTACCCCTAACCCCGTCGCAGCTACTATCATGAAAGCCCGAACTCCCGAGCCGCGAATCTGGCCGGTACAGCGAGCTGAAAAGCTTTCAGGCTGTGCGTTTGCTCTCTGAGGTCACCGTTCGATTCTGCAACCGCTACGTCGAAAAACGAAGTCCTGTTCACGACGAAATGATTCTGGCCGCCCGATCCGGTTTACTGTACATTGCGGACAGAAACCGGGCATCCGTCACCTCGAAAAAATCCGAACTTGAACTGACAAAGCTTGCGCGATCGAGCCTTGACGTACTTCGAATCGATTACGAGGATTTTTTACGTCAACACAATCTCCAGATATGGTCATACGATGACCGACGACGTAAAATACTGAGAGAACGAAAATGCGCCACCGTTGAGGAAGTTGCCCACTGGATTCTACAAGAGCACAAACGACACTCAACCGAACAGCCTCCATCCGCGCCGTCCGTACAAACATCTCACGCTTCCCCGCCGGAAATCACCTCCAATGCCGCCCTCACGCTGACCGTTGCCGCTTGCAGCCATCTCGACCGGCAAATCCGCGCTCTCGAAAAACGCAGCAAGAAAATATGTTTCACGGAAAAGCGTCGCCGCTTCTGTACAGATGAACTTTCGTAATAGTGATCACGACAGAAATATGGCACGCACCTGTGCAAGACGTCTTAGAGGCAACAGGAACAACAGATGTAATTTTTCTATATCTGATTCTTGCTTGGCAGACAAAAATCCGTTGAATCAGAAAATTTCTATTTGCTTCACTGCCATCAAAGAATAATCCAATAAAATCCTGGTTCATCAAAGTCAAGTTCCTTTACTCATCGATTTCAGAATACCTTCAACATTTCGCTCAGGAATGGAACTGCCAACTTGTAATAACGGTCATAATCTGAATAAAACGCGACAAGATACATATTCAAAATCATCATGCCTCATTTGCTCTCCGGAATCGAGCGACAGATTCCTTGCCGGAGACATTATCTATCGTAACTCGTATCTGGCAAATGGTACAAATGTCCTGAACCTGATTCATAATGATTGTGGATGACATCAATTATCCGCCATTCAGTTTTGTAAAAAAATCAGGTTATTATGATCGTTCAAAAACTGCTCGAACAGAAAAAACTCTTCAGTTCGTTCAATCTTTTCCCCAAAAAAAATATCTTTTCACCGGCATTGCATTCAACGCCCTTTCATCTCAAAGGTTCTCGCCATACCCAACACGAAGCAATGCATCAAAAACAACACATAAGTGCATTATTAAAATACAGATAACTATCATGCAACATCATAAATAATCCAATCAAAGCCGTTCCTGCAGCGATACTGAAAATAGGCATTTACTCTGCCTGAAAGCGTGTTCTTCTATATCAGTAATCCGTGGTCACGTCGAGAAAAAATCAGGAAACGCTCGCTAATCTCAGCGTTGACCTCTTTGCAGAAAAATTGATCTGAGGCGAAATATTATCAAACAATTCGGATAATTACGGTACCAGCCCGTGTCATTCGCTGACCAGCCTGCACACGGCAGAGCTGAGCAGTGACATTGCAATTATCGCACCACAAACAATACACAATCAAAACAAGCATGAGCTGGACGGCTTCCCAGTATAACCATCATTTTACGGCAGATATTATTACTCCGGCCACTAAAGGCATCTGTTGTTGGCTCGCCGACAATCCCTACGGATGTCATCCTGAGCGTAGCAATGAATCCAGAACTCTTTATTTCGGAATAAGATGGATTCTTCATTCCGCTTCACTTTATTCAGAATGACAGCGCTCTTTCCAAAATTTCTTTGTGATATTTAATGGCCGGAGTAATAAACCGTTCTGCCTCGCGCCTTCCGCCAAGTGTGCCTGCGGCATTGAGCGCAATTTATTCGTTCTTTTCACGGAATTTCTCTACATTCAATGAAGACATATCCGTTTCAGTATCGTTTACTGAACACTCACTTCACGGATATGCCGGAACCTGTATTCTCTTCGATGCACGTCGCTCGCTCATCGCTGGCCGCGAGAGCGAGATTCTTTCCCGTACGGTGAAACACAATCACTAACCTGTCAGGAACCAGGAGACCACCATGTCAAACCCCAGATCGCCCTACTACCCGATTATCTATGTGCGCGGCTACGCCATGTCGGACTCGGAAAAAAACAGGACGGCAACCGATCCGTTTTGCGGATTCAATGATGGCTCGACGGTCTACCGGGCCAGCATCGACAAGTCTAAACCGGCAAAAAAGTTCATTTTCGAGTCGCCGATACTCAGGCTGATTAACGATTACAACTATCATGAGGTGTACGACAATGGCCTGGACATCGTCGATGACGGCTGGGCGGGCGGCTTCAAACAATCCTCAATCGTCATTTACCGCTACTATGACCAGACATCGAAATTGGTTGGTTCGGGCAAATGTCCGCCCATCGAAGAGTTCGCGAAGGGGTTGAACACCCTGATTTACAAAGTGCGCGATCTGGTGTGCAGCCATGAAGAAAACGGAGTGACAGAAAAAGAGTTCAAATGTTACCTCGTCGCGCACTCCATGGGCGGCCTGATCTGCCGCGCATTTCTCCAGAATTCACAGATCGGCGACCAGGAGGCGATACAGTGTGTGGATAAGATGTTCACCTACGCGACGCCGCATAACGGCATCGAAATGGCCGGGCTGAATGTACCGCAATGGCTGCAAAAGGCCGATATGAGCAACTTCAACCGCGACACCATGGCCAGCTACCTCGATCTGGAATCGGAGTTCAGGAAAACCGGCCGGGTTGACTGGCTGCCCGAGGAGGCATTTCCGTCGAGTCGCATATTCTGCATGATCGGCACCAATCGCGACGATTACGAGGTTGCGATGGGCGTATCGCGAACCTTTGCCGGTCACGGCAGCGACGGGCTGGTGAGAATCGAAAATGCTTCCGTATGGGGCATCGACGATCTGGGATATATCTCCAGTCCGTGCGCCACGGCATACGCTTACCGTTCGCACTCAGGATTTTTTGGCATTGTCAACAGCGAGGAGGCGTATCAGAATCTGACCCGTTTTCTTTTCGGCGATGTGCGGGTGGACATCTGGGTCAACATCGAGCAGGTCTCTCTGCCAGCGTCGCTCGAAGGCAGAAAGAAGGATGTCAACGCCCTCTATCTCTTCGAGGTTCTGGCCACGCCGAAAGGCAAGCAGTGGTACCTGACGCGCCGCGTGGCCGAGGAAGACTCCGTGGCCTGCGTCAGCTATAAGGCTCTGAGCACAGCCACTCCCGAGGAACCCCATAAGGTCTATCTCTCGACGATCTTCCTGTCCAACAAGGGCCGCATAAACGCTGAAGACCCAACATTGACCTATGCACTGAAGCTCGGCATCCGCGTTTCCGAATATGAACTCGAACACAAATTCTGGCCGGACGAGCATTTCGAGGGCAGTTATCTGGTCAATGACACGCTCGTCGTCAAAATGACGCCGCCACAAGCTGATAAATCAGTATGGGATGTCAGCTATGCATCGTTAGGCGGCACGATGGGTAACGGGAGCAAACAGATGAGCTATGAACAGATTATCGATCACGAGATGCAACTCCCTGTCCCGTTTGGCCGCGAAGCTCGCCCAGGAATTCAGGGGCATTTGAGCTTCGTGATCTCCGCCTGGAATGCGTGACGGAAAAGGCTCATATCAACGCTTGGGTGCGCAACGTTCGTGGCGCTCCGACTTTTTCCTTTTGGCCGGAGCGATGCCGTCACGACAACGCTTCAAAAAGGTTAATACCTATGTAATAATTCAGATGAAAACGTATATTCCAGCCGTCCGTCAGGTGACGGGCCAATATACTTTTGAACCGATAAATTGATTCACGATAATGGAGATCATGTACAAACAGAAGGCAGAACCCGGCAAACAGTGCCAGGAGTGCCAGAGCTTTACCGTCAATCCCTCAAACCCGGCTGCGGGCACCTGCTTCGGCAAGGACGTGGTGGCTGAAGGTGGCTGTATGTTTTTCAAGGCCAAGGAAGCGAGCGCCGAAGCGAAATAAATTTCGCCATAGAGTCGGACTGATTACGCCATCCGTATCCTGATTCAAGCACCGCGAAATCTCCAGGTCTCTCAAGGCTTGCCGTTGTATGAACAGGAAATAATTGGATAGACAGGGTCTCCGGGAGGATATGAACAACTTCCGGAGACCCTTTTTATATTGATCAGCTTACACTGAGTAACACCCCTTGTCTTTTTTCATCTCAAAAGCCTCGATTGATTCAGAACAGCAACGTTTGTGGTGATACAATTGCATCGCAATATAGAGGCGGTATTGATACGTCAAGGAGTTACGAAAGACTTTTACAACAAAAAGAGCCTCACATGGAGCTATATCCAAAAACGAGCTATCACGAAAATCTTCTTTTCAAGTTGTCCAACAACTTTTCGTCACCTTGTTCAAAGAACAGAATGTTCATAATAAGCTTCACTGATATTTTCTCCTTGATATTCAAACCAGTGCGTCGCTTCAGGGAAGAGCCCTCCTGAAAAAGGATAGCGAGCATACGGATTGTGAAATACTTCAAGTTTAGAGGTGTTCTTTTTACTTACCAACTCACCTCCAAGCCGAACGCACTTGTTGTGCCGAGGTCGATGTTTCGGCTTACGGCGGCGGTGGCTTTCAGTGTTTCGCTTCCGAAGCTCGCGCCTGCCGAGATGAGCGAGGGGTTGGTGGCTACGCCGACCATGAGGTGCAGTGAGCGATATGCCGTGAACTCTCCGGCGGCGAGGAGGCAGGCTGAGCGGCCGGGCACGGTCTGCGCGTTGACGGTCAGCAGACTGCCGGTTTCGAGGCGATACGAGAGGCCGGTGAGGGTCGTTCGCGGCAACTTGCTTTTGACCGCACCAATCGTAGGTGCATTGAGGTTCGTCGAGCTGATGCCGAAGATGAGCGCGGAGGTGAGATCGGCCTGCAATCCCGCATTGACGCCTGTGGCGGAGTTCTCGCCAAATCCGTCGATCTTCTGCGTCATCCGCGAGATCGCGAGACCAGCGCGAATCTTGGGAAGCAGCTCGCGGGCGTATCCGGTCACGACGGTCTCTTCGTGGTATTCGCTGGCGTTGTAGTGGTTGACGCCGATTGAGATCGCGCCGCGTTTGTCGAACGGCAGCTGGCCGAGCGAGATCGCGCCGGAGAGATTGCGAAGCTGAGAGTCGCCGTACGGCACGGCGTAGGAGATTCCGGCGGCGGATCGTCCATTCGCGCTCGATGCGGGATTGTAAAAAACGCCCCAGGCATTGCCGGAGAGGGCGGTCATCGCTCCCGACATGGCGATACCTTTCGGATCGACCGGCAAATAGTCAAAGGCGGCCTGAAGTGAATTGGGGCAGAGCAGGCAGCAGAGGCCTGCAAGGGTGATGGTTTTGCGCATGATGTCAAGGGGTATGAGGGGTAAAAGGAACATTGCAAGTTATCGCTATCGTTGTTGATCTACAACAATGGGAATCGAAAAATACACCATGCGGCGTGGCCGGGCTTGCTTGCATCGGGCACGGGAATATTCTATTTTGACGGATGTTACCAGACTTTTCAAACTGAAGGAGCAATGTTATGATCCGATATATTACAAGGGTATTCCCGTTTCTTCTGGCGCTCTTCATGCTGAGCGGTTGCGGCTACAATACCATGCAGCAGAACGAAGAAGCGGTCAACCGCGCGTGGGGCGATCTCGAATCGCAGCTTCAGCGTCGTTCCGATCTCGTGCCGAATCTCGTCGCCACGGTGAAGGGGGCGGCCAATTTCGAGAAGGAGACGCTTACAGCGGTCATCGAAGCCCGCGCGAAGGCGACCTCGATCAATATCACGCCAGACAAGCTGAGCGATCCGCAGGAGATGGCCAAGTTTCAGGCGGCGCAAGGGCAGCTCTCATCCTCGCTCTCCCGCCTTCTGGTGGCCGTCGAGCGCTACCCCGAGCTGAAGGCGACCGAGAACTTCCGCGACTTGCAGGTGCAGCTCGAAGGGACGGAGAACCGCATCAGCGTCGCCCGCCAGCGCTATAATGAGGCGGTGCAGGTGTTCAACTCCTCGATTCGCGTATTCCCGAACTCCATAACCAACAGCGTGGCGCTCAAGCTGAAGCCGAAGGAGTACTTCAAGGCTGACGCCGCCGCCAAGGCCGTGCCGCAGGTGAAATTCTGAGCGATCCGGCGATGACTACCTGCAAGAGATCACGCTGGCTGTCGTCCGCGCTTTTCGCGCTGGCGCTCCTTTTGGCAGCCGCGCCGCTCATGGCGGCATTTCCGCCGGTGCCCGCGCTGACGGGGCGGGTCAACGATTACGCCGCCATGATCTCGCCCCAGGCTCGTCAGCAGATCGAGCAGAAGCTCGCCGCTCTCGAAGCCGGGGACGGCACGCAGATTGCGATTCTCACGGTGCCGTCGCTTCAGGGTGAGCCAATCGAGGAGTTTTCGATTCGTGTCGCCGAAGCGTGGAAAGTTGGAGAGAAAAAGCGGGATAACGGCATTTTGCTCATCGTCTCCAAAGGTGATCGCAAGGCGCGCATCGAGGTCGGCTACGGTCTGGAGGGGAAATTGACCGATCTCCAGTCGGGCCGCATCATTCGCGACATCATCAAGCCA
>CAIUQW010000258.1 GCA_903901395.1 uncultured Chlorobiales bacterium
ATGAATGGATGAAAGTGCGCAGATATTGCTGCGATCGAGGTGAGCACTCATTGCTGCCTTTGTAAGAGATTGAGCTAAATTCCGTATTTGTTGTGGACGATCTCCGTTGCCTGCCCTGAATGCTTTTGGGATAGATCGAATGTCAACAGTGTCTATGGCCGGAGCTTTAACTTTCCGGTCGGGGGGGGCGATGAGTGGTGAGGTTGATGGAAGTTGTGCCGGATTCTGGGGTTATCGGGCAGAAGCGGGGCAGTTGATGCCCCGGTAGAGGACCAGGTGGTGCTGCTTCTGAAAGAGCGGTTGTTTTTTCAGGAAAAAGTTGTCGTACACGAACGAGACGATCTCCTCTTTCTGGGTATCACTGTAATCATGGACGCCGGGGTAGAGCAGAACCATCCAGACAACTTTCATCAGCTTTTCAAAATCCTCCACGAAAAAGCGAACGCGGCTGCTTTTCAGGATGATCTTTGTGTCCCGGAACTCCGGATGCTTTTCGAGCTGGCGCTTCAGCGCGGGCAGGCTCTGGTCGTTGGTGATGCCGAAATATCTGCCGGCAAATTGGTTGTAGAGCCAGGAGGTGGTGTGCGGGTCGCGGCTGTCGGGAGACATGAGCACGGCGTGTATCGCTCCTGCGCGGGCAAGCAGATGCTTGCGGATGTTACAGAACAGCGGCAGCCAGTCATCCATGCCGCAATAGTAGAGTGAATGGTGCAGGGTGACGAGGTCGAGTTTGCGGTTGTCGAGCGATTCACGGACAAAGGTTTTCACGCTTTCCGGCTGACGGAGCAACTGGTTGTAGTCTCCGGTGATCATCCGCACGTGCCGGATGTTCTGGCGCGTCACTCGTTCCCTCACTGTTTCGAGCGCCCGCGGGTCGATGTCGAGCAGATACAGCCCGCCCATGAACGCGGTCTCGAGAATCCGGAACTGCGGCTCGCTGCTCGATCCTATCGAGAGCGCTCGAAGCTTCCGGGTGAGCGGCAGAGTTGCCGAGAGGGTTCTGATGACCCCGGCCAGATGCTCGCCGATGTCGGTTTTGTCGTTGCTGAAGCGTGACCAGATATCGTCCTCGTCCATCATCAGCGAATGGGCGCATCGGATTCCCGCTTCGATCATGGCGGTTCTGGAGGCGGGCTGCTTCTGTGGCGATGTCGTTGCTGATGGCATTGGCGAATCCCTCGATGCGGTTTACACAGTTCCGAAAGGCGTCAATTGCGCTTGCTATAGTAATATAGCGAACGATCTGGTAATGTTCGACACGCATGATCGATGCCGATTTTACTTCAGCGCCGCATTGTCTTCCTGATCCATTCAGTGCGCGAGCACGCCTCTCGCTCGATCCGCCTGTCGTCCTCTGCCCGATTTTCGCGTGATTTTTTTCTCTTCAGCGCATTTATGTGAGTGTAAAAAAGAGGTTACGCCTTGCATATTTACTCGCATTTCATTATATAACTACATAAGCATATAGCATTTGTAAGGATTTGGCGCTTTGCCGTTTGTCCGGCCAAAAATCTTCGATGCGTTCCGGCAATGAGCGCCAATCATTCCGGGTTCTGCGTTTAACGGTAAATATCTGATTGCGTTATGGGAAATGGGATTTCTCGCCGGAGTTTCAGCAAGTTGCTGCTTTCCGGACTTGCCGGTTCCTCTGTGTTCCTCTCCGCGGGGCCGCTCATGGCCTCCACATCGAAGGCTCGCGTTGTCATCATCGGCGGTGGATTTGGCGGCGCGACGGTCGCTCGCTATCTGAAGAAACTCGATCCGGCGATTTCGGTGACGCTTGTTGAGCCAAAGACGGTATTTCATACCTGTCCGATGAGCAACGCGGTTATCGGCGGGATTCGCAAGATGCCGGATATCGCTCATAATTATAATACGTTACGGAATCGTTTCGGCGTCGAGGTGATTCACGATACGGCCACGC
>CAIUQW010000259.1 GCA_903901395.1 uncultured Chlorobiales bacterium
GCAGCCGGGCGGCAAAGCGCCCCCACCACGAGGCGACGCCATGAAACAGATCGCCGGATTTGTCGAACAGGTTCAGGACGAGCGAGTAGAGCAGTCCGAAGAACATGACCGGCATCAGCACCAGAAAGAAAAGAAGTGTCTGAAGATTCATGGGCCAGCAGGTTTAATCGCTTAGCGGTCAAGTTCAGCCAGGAAATTCGCCAGCTCTTCGTAGCGACTGCCGACGAGGGTGGCCTTTTTCGGCTTGTTCATGATCTCGTTCATCGCTTCCGGCAGAGGCACCTCTTTGCCGGTGGCGCACATGATCGCTTCATCGAACTTCACCGGATGGGCCGTCGAGAGCACCACGCCGGGATTTCCCGCGGTAGCATGATCCTTGCGGTAGTGGTCGAGGGCGCGGTAGCCGATGGCGGTGTGCGGGTCGATCACATAGCTGTATTTTTCATGGACCGAGCGGATCGTCTCGATGGTCTCCTCGTCCGACACCGCGATGCCGGTGATCTCCTGGCCCATTTTCCGGAAATCGTCGTCGAAGAAATAGCGCAGCCGCGCGAAGTTGCTTGGATTGCCGACATCCATTGCTGTCGTCAGCGTGCGGACGGTCGGCTTCGGCTCGTAACGCCCCTCGTCGAGATAGCGGGTGACGCTGTCGTTGGCGTTCGAGGCGGCGATGAAGTGGCCGATCGGGAAGCCCATCATTTTCGCCATCACGCCCGCCGTCAGGTTGCCGTAGTTGCCGCTCGGCACCGAGAATATCGGCAGTGAGTCCGGCTGCTGCTGGCGCAGTTGCAGGGCGGCCCAGGCGTAGTAGAAGGACTGCGGAATGAGGCGCGAGATGTTGATGGAGTTGGCCGAGGTCAGAGTCAGCTTCTGGCGGATATCGTGATCGACGAAGGCCTGCTTGACGAGGCGCTGGCAGTCGTCGAAATCGCCCTTCACTTCGAGAGCATGAACGTTGTCGCCAGCCGTGGTGAGCTGCTGCTCCTGAAGGCGGCTCACCTTGCCCGACGGATAGAGCAGCACCACGCGGGTGTTCGGAATGCCGTGGAAGCCGTAAGCCACCGCGCTGCCGGTGTCGCCCGAGGTGGCGACAAGCACCGTGATGAGGCGGCTCTCTTCGGAGGCGAAGTAGCCAGTCATCCGCGCCAGGAAGCGGGCGCCGTAATCCTTGAAAGCAAGCGTCGGGCCGTGGAACAGCTCTTCGACGTACGTGTCACCATCGAGCCGGTGCAGTGGCGTATCGAAAGTGAAGCACTCGTCGATCAGGTCGGAAAGCTTGTCGAGCGGAATTTCGTCACCGGCGAATTTCTTGGCGATGGCGAAGGCGATATTGTTGAACGAACCGCTCTGGAGCAGCTCAATCTCTTCGGGCGAGAATTTCGGCATGACCGAGGGAACGTAGAGACCACCGTCGGGCGCGAGTCCTTCGAGGGTGGCTTTTTTCATCGTGACGGGCGCGGAGGCTTTCGTGGTGCTGTAGAAGATCATATCGTGAAGCGTTTCAGGGAGTTGTACTGATGATGCGCGCACCCTCGCTGCAAATTGGCGAGACCCACATATCGGATGCGAGCGCGGCTTTTGAGTGCAGGAATGCATCCTGCATAGCCGCGCCAACCGTCTCGGCGGTCTGGCGGGATGACGAGAAGGCGAAGACTGACGGGCCGGAGCCAGCGATGCTGCATCCGAGCGCTCCCGAGTCGAGCGCGGCCTGCTTGACCTCGACGAAGCCGGGAATGAGCGGCGCGCGTTTCGGTTCGGCCACCACATCGACCAGCGCCCGGCCGATCAGGTCGTAATCCTCCATCAAGAGGCCGGTGACCAGCGCGCCGACGTTGCCCCACTGCTGGATAGCGGTCGGCAGCGGAATCGACTTTGGCAGCACGGAGCGGGCGAACGAGGTCTTCAGCTCCGTGTGCGGATGGACGAGCGTGCAGAAGAGGTTCGCCGGAGGCTTGATGGTGATCAGGTCGAGCGGATTGTAGCTGCGGATCAGAATGAAGTTGCCGAGCATGGCCGGAGCGGCGTTGTCGGCGTGGGCCGAGCCGCAGGCGACGCGCTCGCCCTCGATGGCGAAGTGCACCAGCTCCATCTTGGTGCAGGGCGAGCCGAGCAGCTCGTTGGC
>CAIUQW010000260.1 GCA_903901395.1 uncultured Chlorobiales bacterium
CTGGCAAACGAGAGCAGTTGGCGCTCGCCAGCGGAAAGCGTCGAACCTCGCTCGGACAGCATGGTATCATATCCCTGCGGAAGCCGCCTGATCAAGGCATCGGCTCCGGCGAGACGGCACGCATCCTTGACCTCTTCGCCGGAAATGTCATTCCTGAAAAACCGTACGTTATCGATCACTGAGCCGGAAAACAGCGTGACATCCTGCTGAACGATGCCAACGATGCGGCGCAACTGATCGAGCGGCCAGTCGCGTATGTCCACGCCATCGATGGAGAGGATGCCCTCTGAAACATCGTAAAACCTCGTCACCAGATTCATGATCGAACTCTTCCCTGCCCCGGTCGCGCCGACAAATCCCACCTTTTCACCGGGCTTGATCTCCAGATCGATGTCGTGCAGCACCGGAACGTCGGCGCTATAGGCAAAGCTCACCCTGTCGAATCTGATATGCCCCGACGCTAAAACAGGAGCGGCTTTGGCGGACTCGACAATATCCGGCGCTTCGGCCAATGCGTCGCCGATCCTCGAAGAGGCGACTATGGCTGACTGGAGCGTATTCATCTGAAAAAGCATCATGCTCACCGGCTGAAAGAAACGGCGGATGTAGCTGATGAAAGCATACAGCACGCCGAAAGAGATCGTGCCGTTGATCACGCCGTAACCGCCAAACCATACCAGCAATGCAACCGTCAGATCGGCAAGCAGTTCGGTCACGTTGAAAAAGAGCAGGAAGCGCCGATTCTCTTCCACCGATGCATTGAAATAGGAGCGGTTGTACTCATCCATGCGCCGCTGCTGCTTCGACTCCTGATGGAATATCTGCACGATGCGCATTCCCCCGAGATTTTCCGCAAGGTACGAGATGAGCGCCCCGAGCCTGCGCCGCGCCTCGGCGTTCGCGGACTGAAGCCGCTGCTGAAAAAAGGTTGCCGTCAGGATCACGGTCGGCAGCAACAGAAAGCAATACAACGCGATCCGTCCATTCAGCTTCGCCATGAACGCCATGGTCAGGAGAAGCGAGATGCCGCCCCTGAGCGTGTTTGCAAGGAACTGGGTGAAAAACGTGTTGAGCGATTCGGTATCGTTTGCCACATTGGTGATGATGCGGCCAGCGTTGTTCCGGTCGAAATAGCTGAGCGAAAGAGACTGAATGTGCCTGAAAAGGTCAATCCGTACAGCTTTGACAATCGAGAGACCGGCGTCCTGAAGCAGAAGTTCCTGATACCAGGTCAGCCCGAAGGAGAGCACCGTAAGCGCAAGGTATCCGGCGGAGAGAGCGATGAGGCCGGTCGAATTCGGCAGGGAATTCGAGGCAAACCGGTCGATGACCTCCTTGACCAGCCACGGCTGTGCGAGATCGATAGCCACCACGGCCACCACGAAAACAAAGGCCCAGGCCAGCCTGACCCGATGGGTTTTGGCATACGGCAACAATACCAGCAGCGAGCGGCTCCTGCCTTTGGACTCCCTTGCGTTTCTCATGATGCACGCTCCGCATGTTCATCTTCGAGGTCAAGCGCCCTGATGACCGCTTCCGGCACCGCGCTCCCGTCATCCGCCGGACGCCCATGAAGCGCCGCGCTCCCGACCTCTTCGAACCCGTCATTCTGCATGAACCACTGCCCGGCATACCTGCCTCCGAGTTCGATCAGCTCCTCGTGGCAACCCTCTTCGACAATCCGTCCTGATTCCAGCACCAGAATTCTGTCGGCATCGCAGACGGCGCTCAACCGGTGCGAAATGATGATGGAGATACTGTCGCTCCCTTGCAACTCCTTGAGATTGCCCAATATCCGCTGCTCCGTTGCAGGATCGACAGCGCTCAGCGAGTCGTCGAGAATACGGATCGGGGCCTCCTTGTAGAGCATCCGTGCAATCGCGAGCCGCTGCTTCTGGCCGCCTGAAAGCCGGAGGCCTCGATCACCGATCTCCGTTCCGTACCCATCCGCAAATTCAAGAATAGTGTCGTGAACCGCGGCAAGCCTCGCGCAGCGCTTGGCTTTGGCGGGATCGGGATGCTCGTCCGAAAAACCGATATTTTCAAGCACCGTTCCTGAAAAAAGGAAGCCATCCTGGGGAACATACGCCATGCCCTGCCGGAGCTGTTCGAGCGGATAGTCGAGAATATCCCGGCCATCGATGGTGATGGTTCCTTCGGGCGGATCGTACAGGCGGAGCAGCAGGTCGGCCAGCGTCGATTTGCCGCTGCCGACAGCGCCGATGATGCCAAGCGTTTCACCGGGCCTGACCGTAAACGACACGTCATGCAGCACTTCATGCCCCCCAGGATAACTGAACGACAGCCCTTTGACCCGAAGGAATCCCCTGAGCGACAGCCGTGCCAAAGTCGTCTGCCGGACTGGCGAATCATGGAGAACCCTGAGCAGCCGGTCGATCCTGTCGAGTGATGGAAGCGCCCGCTGGACAATATTGACGACATTGCCGAGCTGTTCGAGAGGCATTCGCAGAAGGGCCAGGTAAAGCGTCAATGCCACGAAATCGCCAACGGAAATGGCATGTTCGAACACCAGAAAACCGCCGTAACCAAGTGACAAAACAAACCCGAGATTGACCATCAACGGAACCAGCGCCGCGAAGATGGCGAAAAGTCTTGCCTGCTCCAGTTTTTCGTCGGCGATGGCTTCGACGCGCATATTGAAACGGTCGCCGAATCTCTGTTCCATCCCGAAAGCCTTGATGGCGCGAATGCCTTCGACCGTCTCTTCAAGCGCTTGCGACATGGCGCCGAGCGCCTCCTGGGCGCGATGCGACCGCGCTCTGATCACCGGACCGAGACGATCGACCAGAACGGGAATGATCAGCAGCGGCCCGAGAGAAGCAACCGTCAGACGCCAGCCCGTATTGGCGGCCATGAGCCACACCGCGCCAAGCAGCAGGGCGACGCCGTTCGCCATCTGGTTCAGGCCGAGAGTCATCAGGTCGCCAATAATATCTACATCGCTCAGGGCATGTGAGATAAGGTCGCCTGTTCTCTGGCTGTGGTAATAAGCGGGCGGCAACGCGCACCATTTTGAAAACAGCTCCCTGCGCAGCCTCCAGGTCAGTTTGCGTCCTTTGTAATGCACCAGTATCCGGCCCGCCCATCCCGTAAAAACACGTAGCGAACCAACCGCAAAAATCGCGCCCGCCAAACCGGCAATCACCCTCGCGTCCGCCTTTCCCGACCTCAGCAAATCAGTCACCAAACCGAGCAGATGAGGTATCTGCGTCGCCAGAAGACTGCTGATGGCCACCATTCCGACGCCTGCAAGATATACCCCCAGATTGTTGCGGGTATGCGATATGACCAGATGCATCCCGGATATGGTCGTGCGATGTGTCATGCCAGCTCGAACCGGGCGGGAATGTACCCTTTGGTAAAATCGAGATAGTGGTACTCGCGGACATGCACACGGAAAATGGCGATGGATGCCAGTTCGCCGCGCGCGACGCGCTCCCTGAAGCGAGGACTTTTGACGGAAAGCGCTTCGATGGCCCGCTGTTGCTCGGGGGAACCCGGTGAAATCAGTTCGGCATCACCGACAAGCAGAAGGTTCTTCCAGCTTTCCAACGACTGCCCTTCATGTTCGAAATGAAGCGATACCCGGGGGCGTTTGGCGATTTCACTCACCTTGGCGGCATCCTTGCCGGTGGAGAAAAACAGATCGTCTCCATCGAGAAAAAAACTGCCAATGCTCCTTGCGATTGGAGCGAGATCGTCGCGGACATAGTTCAGCACTGCAAATTTCGAGTCGCTGATATACTGGCGAACCTCCGCGAGGCTTGCATTGTCACTCATGTCATCATCTCCTGTTTTCTGATTTTCAAATAGATTTCTGGTCTCTTACCGCGATCCCGCGAGCAAAGCGCTGCCAATATCCTCGATCAGGGTGGCCGCGCCACGATAACCGGCGCAGGCGCGATCGAGGACGATCCGGTCGCCAAGCGGGAAGGAGAGCTTGAGGAATGGCGCGCCAATCTCTCTGGCGACACCCTCTTCAAGGGCGCTGCCAAGCACCAGCCCCGGCTTCAACTCCCTGACAATCTCCGCGATTTCAGCGCGATCCTCCGAGAAAAAGAGTCGAGCGCCGAACTCCCGGATAATGTCACCGAAAGCATGAGGCAGAAGCTCGCGCTGTCCGTCGGGAAGATCATCCGTGATGACAAATCCCCGCGGAATAAGGCCGAGGGTGCGGACAAGGAATGTGCCGATGCCTGCCGCCTGCGCGCGCTCGCCAACCAGAACGAACTCCCGCTGGAATCCGGCCCGGAAATAGGTATCGGCCAGTGCCGCCAGATGTCGATGCAACCGAATTTCTTCGGCCTGGATGAATGTTTCCGTCCGCTCCGGATCGAAGCCGAGCTGTTCCCCGACCGCCCGCAGCAGATTGCCGGAATTTGAGCCGACCGGCAGCTCTCCGAACACGAGCGACGGCGTGCCGTACAGCTCGGCCAGACGCTCCGCCGGAGCCTCTCCCCAGAATGAGAGCGCAAGATTGAGCGCGGCTTGCGGCACGCGATGCCAGGCGCTGCTGTCCTGTCCGTTACCGACAAGAAGGTTGGGTTCGACTCCAATGCCTTCGAGCAACCTGCCGATCTCTTCGAGGTTCCCGGCCCAGAATGGATCCTGCCGGGGAACGATGCCCCAGATATTCACCAGTTTGCCCGGCGTTCCGGGATGCGTTGTGCGCAGCTCCGGAAGCTGGTCGATCAGCGCCCTTGCCGCCAGCTGGTAGCCGTGGTGAACACCGCCTCTGAAACCGGGCGTATTGGCAAAAACAACCGGAAAAGACTGGTCGCGCCCCTCTTTGGCCATGGCCGGAATGTCGTCGCCAACCATCTCGGTCGAACACCCTGAAACAATGAAATAGAGATCGCCATCAACGACCTTGACTGTATTCTTGAGCTGTTCGCGCAGCCGGGAACTGCCGCCAAAGACAACGTGCTTTTCGGTGACGTTGCTGCTGGAAACCGGAGGAGAGCCGCACGCAACCCCGGAACCGCTTGCGCGGTTCACCCCGAGAAAATGCTGGAAACCGCAGCCGGAATTGCTGTGAACAACCGGCACGACGCCGTCAATAGCTTCGATGAGCTGAAGAGCGCCATGCAGGGCGCATGAGTTTCGTGATCCGTCGATAGAGTGAGACATGCTACTTCACCTCCTTTTTGATATGCCAGTTCGGACTGCGTTTCAGCCACCCTTCACGATAGGGCGTTCCGGCAACAGCAAGAGCCTCGGTAAACGCACGGTTTTTCAAGGCGGCTGAAATGCGGCGCGCCACCGAGAGCGCCCCTTCATAGCCCAGCAACGAACTGTTTTCAAGCGAGACGACCGGTACGCCAAGCCGGGAAAGCTGGCCAAGATGCGCCCCGTCGCCGATGTAAAGGTCGGGGGCAATGCGCCGGACGATGTTCAGCTCCTCGAAGGGCTGGCCGTCGGCGACGTGAATCTGCAACGCCGGATGCCTCGACGAGAGCGATTCGAGCTGCGCAGTCTGGAGCCTGCCCAGATGGCTCACGCTCAGGCCAGCCAGCTCCCCGCCAAGCTCCTCGATCAGCTCGGCGACGGCGAATGCCGTCGAAGGCGAGAGGGCGAGATAGACCCGGCGGCCTTCGAGGGTAAAATCGCCAAGCTCCCGGCGAACCCTTTCCGACTCGCGCTCATGCAGCGCCCTGGCAGCGCTTTCTATACCAAGCGCTTCTCCGGCGGCCAGAAGCCACCTCCCGGTCGCCCTGAGACCCACGGGTCGCGGCTGCTCGATGGCGGTAACATCGTACTCCTCCTCAAGGACAATACCGAGGTAATTATCAGCGTCCTGATCCAGAGAGAACGACAGACGCGCGCCAGCAGCCTGCCGGAAATTCTCGACGCCTGCCGCGTCAGGCAATACGTTCAGTTCGATCCCGAGCGAAGCGAGCAACCGCACCGCTTCGAGCCGGTCGGCAACCCCTTCGGCCCCCGACAATAGATTGACCGCTTCGTTACGCGCGATTTCGCCGCCGCTGCCGACGAGATGCTTCATGATGGCATGAAGGGCGATATCATAACCGGAAACCGCGCTTCGCGAGGCGAAGCCGGAGGTGAATACTGGCACGATCGGAACCCCCAGCTCGTCCCGAAGCTCATCGACGACGGCCTGTATATCGTCGTTGTTGATCGCCGCCACCGGCCCCGCGACGATGAACAGAACTTCGGGCCGGTAACGCCGGTATGCCGACGTGACCGCCTGCCGGAGCTTGCGGTCGGCCCCCATGATGGTATCCCGCTGGTCAAGGTTGGTAACCACCCATCGCCCGCCGCCCGTCTGAAGATGACGCCAAAGGCTTGCGGCGGCGCATCCGCGCGGAGCGTGCACAATCGTAACACTGTTCCTGACTCCGCCGAGCAGCCGGAGCGCACAGATCAGGTCGTCCTGAGCGCTCTGGGAAAAGGCGCGGATGCGCTGCTCCGGCTCCTTGCCGGAAAACTGATGGAGGGTTGATTCCGCCGCGCCAAGCCAGGCGTTGAGCGTGTCGATCCGTTTTTCCCTCGCACGGGGCGTTCTTGATTTCAAAAGACTCATCGATACTCCCATTCAGATTGATTCCATGTTCTGCACCACGCCGGTCTCCGCCTCGAAAATCCTGTCGCCCCAGCTCCTTGCCCACTTCTTGAGTTCAGGGCCATTCAAAGCTTTCGGGATGACCGAATCGTGGCTCTCATCGATATACTTCGCGAGGTTTCGATAAACATCGGCCTGTTCCGAACCGGGAAGCGCCTCGATGACCGTCTTGCCGTACAGTTCGCTCTGCGCCACCGTCATCGACCTCGGTACGTACCCGATCACCGGCACGCCAGCCTGCCTGGCGAAGTCGTCGATGAGCGGCCTCGAATGAGGGGCCTGGATGCTGTTGGCGATCACCCCGCCGAGACGCGCGCCCCCTGAGGGAGCGTATTTGTTGATCGCCTTGAAGAGGTTGTTGGCCGCGAACACAGCCATGAAATCGGACGAGGTCACCACGAACGCCCGCTCTGCGATGCCATCCCGGATCGGCACGGCGAACCCGCCGCAGACCACGTCGCCCAGCACGTCGTACAACACGAAGTCCGGCTTGTACTCCTCGAAGACCTTGAGGTCTTGCAGCAGCTCGACGGCGGCGTTGATGCCTCTTCCCGCGCAGCCCACGCCCGGCACCGGGCCTCCGGCCTCGATGCACAGCACACCGCCGAACCCGACCGCCGAAATGTCTTCGAGCTTCACCTTGCTCTGTTCACGCAGGGTATCGAGCACCGTCGGCAAATCGTTGCCGCCACGAAGGATGGTTGTCGAGTCGCTCTTCGGGTCACAGCCCACCTGAATGACACGGTATCCCGACTCTGCGAGAACCGCGCTGATATTGGATGTCGTGGTCGATTTCCCGATTCCCCCCTTGCCATAAATGGCGATATGCTTGCCTTTCTTTTCACTCATGCGTTATGTTCCTTCTTGTATCCTGCTTGTCCGATGCCCTGAAAGCATCATCATGATTGCTGAAATTTCCGCTCACGCCTGTCAGCCGAGCCTGAAGCCTCCGCCCGAGACGTCGAAAAGCGAGCCGGTGATGAACGAAGCCTCGTCCGAGAGGAGCCAGACAATGGGTCTGGCGACCTCTTCGACCAGTCCGGGACGCCCCATCGGTATGGTCGAGGCGATGTATTCAAGAAGCTTCGGATCGGTCGCGTAGGTCGTGGTCATCTCCGTCAGGGTGAAGCCTGGGCGGACTGAAACCGCTCTGATGCCTTCTCGCGCCACCTCTTTTGCCAGACCGACCGTGAAGGCGTCCACCGCGCCTTTGCTCGCCGCGTAAAAGCTTGCCCCGGGCCGTCCGCCAATCGTCGCGGCCATGGACGAGATGTTGATGATCACGCCCCCCTTGCCCCCTCTTGCCGTGGACATTCTTCTGACCGCCTCCCGGCTCGACAGGATCACCCCCAGCACGTTCGTCCGGAAAAGACGTTCGAGCGCCTCGGCATCAGCCTCATCGACCCGGGTAGGTCCGGCGCCGATACCCGCGCTGTTGACCACGGCATCCACCGCGCCGAGCCGCTCGTCAACCTCGCGATACAACCGTTCGATATCGGCAGGCTGCGCAACGTCCGCCTGCACCGTGATTGCCCGAACGCCGCGCTCTTCCAGCTCTTCGGCGAGGGAGCGCGCCTGGCGCTCCCTTGTCCGGTAGTTGATGGCTATATCATGGCCATGCCCGGCAAGAAGCCTTGCCGTCGCGGCTCCGATGCCGCTGGCCCCTCCCGTGATCAGCACAATTTTCGACATGTTTTCTTTTCCTCTGTTTCATTCGCGAACGCCACCTCTTCAGACAGCCTCGACCAGGGCCGGCTGCTGGCTGAACACCGGAAGCGTCTGTTCCTCGATCCTGTAGATGTCGTGAATAACGGTCACCGGCGCGGCATAGCAGTCGTAGATCTGGTCGTAGGTGAAGCCGTTCTTCCTGAAAATGCCGGCGATCTGTTTGTAAAGATCGAAATGCCACTCCGGTTCAGGGGAGCGATGGCCTTCGAGCGCGGAGCCGGGATTCGGGTTCCAGCTCGTCGCGAAGCAGACCACCCCCTTCGAGGCGAGATACTCGACGCCTTCGAGCGTGGAGTCCTTCGGCTCGATGCCAGCCACGATGTTCGAGCGCACCCGTCCCCTGCCGAACACCTCCGCCTCGTACTCCAGCGTTTTCACCCAGTGATCGTAACCGCCGGACTCGATATCCTTTCCGGGGCAGATCGCGCGGAACATATGCTTGTTCCAGATTTCGATATTGGTCGCGACGGTGCGGAACCCTGCCTCCTTGTACTTGTCGATGATGCCGAGATCGAGCGGCGCGCCGATCACGGCGGTACCGTTGAAATCGTCGAGACCGGTATGCTCCCTGATCGCGTCAGCCACGTCAAGGTAGTACTCGACCTCCCTCCGCTCGGCGACGAAGCCGCCCGTGAGGGTGATATGCCGCGCGCCATCTTCACGATAGGCGGCGGCAACAGCCTCACCGATCTGGTGCGGGTACTTCCAGCCGATTCCTTCGATTTCGCCGTAGGTGTGCTTCGTCGCGTTGATGTTGCAGAATTTGCAGTCGCGCCCCTTCTCCTTGAAAGCGCACTCGTTGCTGTACGGCACCAGAATCGCGCCTTCCCTCGTGTACAGGGCGAGCGTATTCATCCTGACGCCGTCGGAGGTTTTCAGGCCGTAGTATTTTGGCCTGTCGAGGAACTCGATCGGAAAGATCACCTCTCCCTTGTGCGCGAGATAGAACACGCCATCCTCGACAATGAATGAATAGGGCGAACGGCGATCCCACTTGAGGCCGAAGAACAGCCCGTGAGGCGACTTGTAGCCTGCCGGAAACTGGAAGCCGACATGGGATTCATGGTCGCCCTCGAACAGGCAGTGAACCTCCTCCTGATATTTCGTGCCAAGCTCGGTGTTTCTGAAAATGCGGGGGTCGAAGTTGATGCCTTCAACGCCGGTGATGACTTTCAGTTCGAGTTCCCGATACAGTTTTTCCTTGATGGTGCTCATGGTTTCGTTCCTTTTTTATTGACTGGTTTAAGTGGATTTCAAAAGTTTTGTATTGCTGAAACTCGCTCAAATGCTGTAGGCGAAATGATGCTCGGTATGGAGCATGAACTCTTCGAGCACCGCCTCCTTGACCTCGACGAAGTCGAGACTCGCGCGGTCGCGGGGTCGCGCGAGGGGCACCGGTATCACCTTCTGGAGCCGTCCGGGCTTGGCCGACATGACGACAATCTTGTCCGACAGGTAAACCGCCTCCTCGACGTCGTGCGTCACCATGATCATGGTGATCTTCTCCTCCTGCCAGATCCTTTCGATCTCCCGGTGCATGTACATCCTCGTGAGGGCGTCAAGCGCGCCGAGCGGTTCGTCGAGCAGCAGGATTTCCGGCTGGTTGACCAGCGCCCTGGCGATAGCCGCCCTCTGCGACATGCCACCCGAAAGCTGATGCGGATAGCTTTTCTCGAACCCCTTCAGCCCCACCAGTTCGAGGTGGCTCGCCACTAATTTTCCCTTCTCCTTCTCGCTCCTGCCGACCAGACCGAGGGCCACATTCTTCTCGACCGTCAGCCAGGGAAAGAGCCGGTGATCCTGAAAGACGATGCCGCGGTCGAGGCCCGGGCCGTCAAGACGGCTTCCGTTAAAGATGATGTCGCCATCATATTCGGGTTCCAGTCCGACGATGTGCCGCAGGAGGGTTGTCTTGCCGCAGCCGCTCAGGCCGACAATCGAGACGAACTCGCCCGGTTTGATGGAGAGGCTGAAGTTGTCGAGCACATGGACTTCACTGTCCTGAACCCGGTATCGTTTGCTCACATTCCTGATGTGCAGCGCGCCGTTTGTGGTCATCTTTTCAAGCTGTTTATTTGTTTCATGCCGATTGTTTCATCGTCAGTCGCCAGAGCGAGTAGTTCCTTTCGACTCTCCGCATGAGCGCGGTCATCGTGAATCCGGCAAGGGAGATCGCCGCGATGCAGACGAAGACGATATCCATCCGGGAAAGCTCCCGCCCTGACCACATCATTTCACCGATTCCGCCGCCGGAGGTCATGAAGATTTCCGCCGCGACCACCGACATCCACGAAATGCTCATGGCGATTCTCAGGCCGGTCAGCACCGAGGGCAGGCTGGCAGGAAGAAAAATCTTGACATAGGTCTTCAACCGGCTGAACCGGTAGACGTTCGCCACTTCGAGGTACTCCTTCCTGACGCTCGTGATTCCCTCGAAGGTGTTGAGCACCACCGGGTAGGATGCGCCGATGGCGATGAAGACGATCTGCGCCGGTTCGCCGTTGCTGATCAGCACGAGCACTGGCGCCCAGGCCGGAAGCGGCACCTGCCGGATGGCGTTGAAGAGCGGCGTGACCATCTTTTCAAGCGTCTTCGACATACCGAGGAGCGTGCCCAGGAGGTAGCCTGCCGCCGATCCGAAGAAAAATCCCTTCAGCACCCTGACGACGCTTTTCGAGAGGCTCAACACGAAGGTGCCGTCATGCAGGGTTTCATTGAACGCCGCGACTACGTCAACCGGAGCGGGTATGAAATCACGCCGGACGAGCTGGAGCGACGTGGACAGATACCAGAAGAGCAGGATGGCCAGCGGCAGCAAACTGCCTTCCGCGATACGTTTGATTTTGTCGAGCTTCAGTTTCATGGTTTCAGTTGTTTTCATCCGTTACTTTTTCTATCGCCGGTGCCAGCGCATGAGCGAGGTTTCGACAGCGTTCAGCGAGAGATACATGAGATAGCCCACGATCCCCACCACGAAGATGCCGACGTACACGATGTCCATCTGCATGAGCTGCCGTCCCCAGACGATCATGAAGCCGACCCCCTCACCGGCGGCGATCAGCTCGGCCCCGACCACCAGCATCCAGGACATGCCGAGGGCGAGCTTGATGCCGGTAAAGATGGAGGGCACCGCCGCCGGGAGCAGCACCTGCCGCAGGAGCTTCACCTTGCTGAATCCGAAGGTGCGGGCCACCTCGATATACGATCCCGGCACTCCGCGGATTCCCTCGAAGGTGTTGATGAGCATCGGGAAGAAGGCCCCGAAAGCGATGAACACCACCTTGAACGACTCGCCGATTCCGAACCAGAGCATCAGAAGCGGCACCCAGCCGAACAGGGGCACCTGGCTGATGCAGGTAAGGAGCGGCGAAATGATTCGTTCAGCGCGAGAAAAGAGCGCGGTCAGGGTGCCCAGCGCGAATCCAAGGCTCGCGCCGACCAGAAAGCCCGAGAGCACGCGGAACATGCTGATCTGAAAGTTGCTCTGCAGCTCGCCGGTGCCGAGCAGCTCGATAAAGGTCGCCAGAACGCGGTGCGGAGCGATGACGAGCTGCGGCGGAAACACTTCGTATGCCGTCACGACTTCGAGGAAAACCACGATAACGACCGGAAGCACCAACCCGAGCAACGCACCCCTGAAGTTCTGCGTGTTGAGAATGCGCGACAGATGCTCGCCCCATTTCCACTCTGTCTGACGTTGCTGCTCTTTCGCCCCGGAGGTGGCGCGGCTCAGAAGTATTGCCGACCGTCTGTGAAAAAATTTCACCAGCCGCAACTCCTGGTAGTTGTGGTTCAGATTCATTCCGGTTCCCTCAATACGTCGAGATGGTTATGGAAATGACCGCGTTTTGCAGCGGCGAGGCCCGCGCGGTACCCCGGCGATTCGTTGCGCACCTCTTCAGGCGCGATCACCCACACGCCCGCGATGTCGGCTTGTGGCCCCCTGCGCTCACGCGCCCGGTCGATCATCGTCCTGAATATCCTGCCGGTTATCAGGTATTTGTGCGGACGCCCCTTGATCTGGTAGCTGGTCGTCCCACGGGTGACGTTGATGGAGACCTTCCGGTTGAACCAGATGCTCCTGATCAGGTTCCTGTTGCTCTGCGTGCTTTCGAATCCTTCAGCGAAGACGATGGTTTCGCCGTCGAGCGTGGTCAGTGAACCTTTCGTCACCAGGTGCGGCGTGCCGTCTTCGTCGGTCGAACCGACCACTTTTCCGCTTGCGGGGTCGTTGAGCAGTTCGACAAGTTCTTCTGGTAATCTTGACATAATTCGTATCCGTTTATCGTTTCCCTTTATCAGTTGAGCCGCTCCAGGTCGCTGTCGCCATGGTTGCCGCAATGCTTGAAATCATCGTTGTCCGAAGCGAGGCCGTAATGCCTCCTGATCTCCACAAGCCCTTTGATCAGCCGCACGTAATATTCGAGCGGCGGTTGCTGCTGGCCGCCAAGTCCCGTGCCTTTCCACGGCACCCAGACCAGGCTCAGGTAGATCACGCCATTCCGGGCGAAGAATTCACAGGCCTCGAAATTGGAGTCGAGCGCCTGTTCGATGCTCGTGAAACCGTGCGGTTTCGAGAACTCGACCCCGGCCACGAAGTTCGTGTAAACATTGCCTTTACCGAAAATTTCCACAGCATCGATGGCGCTCTGTATCCAGTAATCGCGCCCGAACCACTTCTCCTTGCCGCTGCATATCCAGCGGAACAGCTCCTTGTCCCACACCTCGATGTCCGGGCAGTAGGAGGAGAGGCCGGTCTCGTCGTACAGGCGCTTCACCTGACGCTTGGTATAGGCCGGAGCGATCAGCTGGCTCGGGAAGCGCCGGGTCTTGAAGTTCCTGCCGATAGCCTGAAGCACTTCGATGTAGCGGTCAACCTCCTTTTCAAACGGCACCTCCCCGGAATAGTCCGTTCCGGCGGTCAGGTTGATCTGCGAGTAACGGCCAGGCTCCTTCAGGGCTTCCCGCACGGTTTCGTAGATGTCTTCCGGGTGAACAACACGCGCGTAGGATGCACCGGCAAGCTGCTTCTGCTGCTTCAGGTCGGTGAAGAAGGCGCAGAACTTGCACTGATCTCTGGTATCCCAGTAGTGGCAGTAGCGGTAGGGGTAGATGTCCAACCGCTGCGGCCTCGACCAGGCAATCGACTCCATCGGCACGCCACGGCTCGTCAGCTTCCCGTAGAACTCCGGCCTCGGTGAAAAATCGACCTCATCGATGATCTCTCCCCTGTCGATAACGAAGAATCGTCCATCAACGAAATCGATGGTATAGGGATCGGCAAACTGACCCTGAACCGGCGATGAGATGACGGTCGTGCCGTCGCGCAGGATCATCGGGCCGGGCAAGGGACGGCGTGACGGGTCTTTTGCCGAGAATGCCGTCTGCTCCGGGCCGCGGTAATAGGGGTCATTCGTCGCCTCTGCGGTCGCTTCGGTGAAGGCGATGCCGCGCCGCTGCAAATCAAGCTTCAGGATGATGGATTTCGGAACCTCCGGGTATTTTTCGACAAGGGCTGCAAGCCCGGCTTCTTTTGTTGCAATCATCGTTGCGCTCCTTTCATGGTTGCCGGTGAGCCGCTCACAAAGGCGACTCACCGGCAAAACGTTATCGGTTATTTCCAGTAGTTCTCGAGGTTCAGCTCTTTCAGGGCTGCGTTCAGGTAGCTGCGGTCGATCCAGGTGTTCACGTCGAAGGTGTTCCTGATAAGGCCGCGCTGTTTGGCGAAGATGATACCGTTGGCATAGTGATCGACGAACTCCTTGTCGATGAGCACATCGTTGGCATCCTTGAGCGTACGTCCCTGATACTCGATGTCAAGCGTCGTGCGAGGCCATCCGGCATTCTGGTGAACCAGGTAATAACCGTTCCTGTTCGCCTCCTGCGATGCCCAGTAGGAGGCC
>CAIUQW010000261.1 GCA_903901395.1 uncultured Chlorobiales bacterium
ATTAGAATTAGGTAAATATTCTGGACTTACAGTATTTGACAGATTTAAATAAAGAGTAATGCCAGTGCCTAACACTGTATATACAAAATGGGCGAGATTGTAGTAATTTCAACGGTTGTAGCCCGCTTCAACTTCTTAACGGTTTGATAAGTTTGAAGTCCGCAATCGCCCACGTTTGCATATACCCATCCGTTGAGAGTATAACATAAAATTAAAAAATGTATAACAAATCGTTGCGCCTGACATTTTTCCACTACGCATCCAAAATGCAGGTGAACTCAGGCGTTACTCAATGCTTTACAAGAAGTCTTTGAGTAGCTTGTGAATGTTTTCAAAGATGGTTCGTTGCTGACCATCAATGACCTCAAAATTGTCGTTTTCACGAACAGCTTGGTACATGACCCTATCAAGCAATCGCGTTCAACCCCTTGCGCTTCACCAGAGATAGCAATTTCAGGGATGGGCCAGCAGGCTTCTTCTGTCCGCGCTCCCATTGGCTGATGGACTCTTTCGTCACGTTTAGGTAGTGGGCGAAAACAACCTGGCTCACCTCTTCCCGGTCTCGTAATGCCCTGATCTCTTCGGGGGTGAACTCGTGAACAGGGGTCAAGCACGATTCATCAAACCTGCGCATAGTCTGCTTACTGACAGCTCCCGCCTCGTGCATATCGGAAACGGTCTGGTGGATCGCCGCAAAGGCGTCGCTCTTATAGGTTTTTGCTTTTTTTTCATCACGCTTTACAGGCACAAAGGCCCCTCGTTTGATTAACGTCTGAAGAGTGGTTTCTGACAGTGACCGATCTGTAACCGCCGGACTTCCCCTCACCGGGGCGCACAATTCGCTGCTAGATAACCCCACCGCCATCATCGGCATCAATCAAGCCTCGTTCAGCAGCATCGATTGCCTCCAGTAACTCACTGTCCGAAATGCCCTCATGCTTGGCAAACTTGTTGAATCACTTGTTCTTGAAAATCTCCACGCTCGGCCCGTAAGCGGTTTCTTCTCTTATTCAACACTCAATCCGCACGACTCGAAAATTTCGCCGGACGATCCACGCCTCCAGCTGCCCAAAAAGAAGAGCCGGACGTTGAAGAAGGGGCCAGTGATCGCTATCACCGCGACGCTCATGGGGCTGATCGCGCTGGCGGTAGCGCTGGCGCTGCAACCCCAGAAAAAGAGCGCCAAGCAGGCGAACCAGGACCGGGAGGCCGGAGCGGTGACCCAGACGACCATACCGGATGTCGTCCGGCTGGCCCCGGATAACAGTACCCCGGTGAGCGTTCCCGACACCACGATCACAGCGCCGGTGCCAGACGATGTGCCGCAGCTTGGCCGACCGTTGCCGGGCGATATAGGTCATGCGATGGTGCATTCCCGACAAGGTGATCGCACCTATGCCGGGCAGAGCGCTCCGCCTGATCCGGTCGAGCAGGAACGGCTGGCGGCCATCGCATCGAGTCCGTTCTTCGGCGGAGCCTCGAATTCGATCAGCACGCCAGCGAGCGGCAACGGGATGATCGCGGGACAGGGTGCCGCTTCTCCTGTTGCCGCGGGTTCGCCATACGGACGCGATCAGAACAACCAGGCGCAAGAACGAGTTTTTCGAGAGTGGTGGGGGAGAAGGAAAGGAGTATCTCTCGAAACCCGTTCGGAAACCGACGAGCCGGTAT
The DNA here is from genome assembly GCA_903901395.1 of uncultured Chlorobiales bacterium. Lineage (GTDB taxonomy): Bacteria > Bacteroidota > Chlorobiia > Chlorobiales > Chlorobiaceae > Chlorobaculum. The sequence goes on from CAIUQW010000261.1 coordinate 1,672, forward strand.
GAGGTCAAGGCCGGGGCGATCATTCCGGCTATTCTGGTGACCGGCCTCAACTCCGATCTGCCGGGCAATGTCGTCGCGATGGTCAAGGAGAACGTCTATGACACAGCGAGTGGCGAGTACCTCCTGATTCCCCAGGGCACCCGGCTGCTCGGTATCTACGACAGCATGGTGAGCTACGGCCAAAAGCGGGTGCAGGTGGTCTGGACGCGCATGATCCGCCCGGACGGCTCATCGGTCATGCTGGAGAACATGCCGGGCGTTGATCTGGCCGGTAACAGCGGCTACAAGGACAAGACCGATAACCACTTCGACCGGCTCGTTGGCGGAGCGTTGCTCTCCTCGATGCTCTCCGTCGGGGCAACGGTCTCGCAGGGCACCTACACCGACGAGGCGAGCATGACCACGCAACAGCGAATGGCGGCCAGCCTCGGCCAGGACATCAACAATGCAGGTCAGCAGATCACCCGCAAGAACCTCGACATCCAGCCAACCCTCAAGGTCAGGGCAGGCATGGCCGTGAACATTCTCGTGAACAAGGATATGATTGTTCAGCCTTACAACCTCTAAATTGTAGCATCATGGGCACGTTAAACATCGAAATCAAAGTTCAGCAAGAGCCGGTAAAAAAATGTTTTGTCTTCCCGAAGGAGTTTGCGGAATCCTTTGATCTTTACATACAGCTGGCCACGCAGGAATATTCCGGGGTCAATGAAACGGAAGTCGCCATGGCGATGATGGCTGCTCACATGAAGCGAGACAAGTATTTTCAGTCTCATCTCAAGAAGCTCCGTGGAAACAATGGCCGAAAAAAGCGGAAAGAGGTGATAACGGACGAACTCCAAAGCGAGAAGCGCGAGGTGGCCTAAAAACAGGCTGGGGGCGGCTTCTTTCGATGGCTTGGTGAGGGGACGGGGCGAGGCGTAACTGATGGCGGCTCTCAAAGGAGAATCTGCCGGATAAGCGCAAAGGGTTCTGTTCAGCACCATTGTTCTCACTCAGGTCGGTCAGGGACCGGGTTCGAGGGAATGGGTCAGCAGGACGAGACATCGCCAGCCGATCCATTCCGCAGCCAACGCTTCATGGTTCGAGGCACTTTCTTTCTGGCGTACGGTCATCTGCCCGGATGGTCAGCTCGGTTCAGCACTTGTTTTATCGGTCGAGTTGGTATGATGCAACGTCAAGGCCACGCGCTCTCCCTGCAAACTACCCGTCAAATAATCATACCCGGAGTTCCTCCGTATGAAATCCGCCCGACAGGCCATTGGTGCCAGCCTGTCGGCGGGTCTATCGTAAGTCATACCGCTTCACGTACAGCAATCTGAAAGATCCGCTGCGGGGTCATGAGCGCTCCACAGCGGCGAAGGTTTGTTGTCAGTGGTTCCTCCTTTTTTCCTTGCGGAAAAATGGCTTGGCGGTTCTCTCCAATACATAAGGCTGCCGTGGCGTCCTCACCCGCTGTCGCTGGGGCGAGGAGCCTGAAGGGCAGCCCGGCGTTCAGGTCATGCGCTCCTGCCGTCCTCGCTGGTGCCCTGTTGCTGTAGTGCACGTTCGCATTGCATCAACACGTAACCTCTGGAGGCTGTCATGTCTATTACCGTCTATGAAATCATCACCGCTCAGATCATCGCCCAGCTTGAAAAGGGCGTCGTTCCATGGCGTCAGCCGTGGCGTACCGGATTGCCGAAAAACCTGGTATCCGGCAAGGTGTATCGGGGTATCAACCTGTTTTTGCTCTCGATGGTCAACGAGGAGTATTTCGTCACCAGAAAGCAGGCCGAGGGGCTGGGCGGTAGAATTTGTTGCAAAGGGTTGCCGGTCGTCTTCTGGAAGATGCTCGAAAAGGAAAACCCGAAGAGCGGTGAGATCGAGCGTATTCCGCTGTTGCGCTATTACAGGGTTTATCCGGTGAGTGGTGTCGATGGCCTCGAAGTAGCAGCCGGAAACGCAGCGACGGTTGCGCCAATCGAGGTGGCAGAAGAGATCGTCCGGCACATGCCGAACCCGCCGTCGATCAAATACGGCGGCAGGGAAGCCTGCTATTTCCCGTCACGGGATGAGGTGGAGATGCCGGAGATGCGGAGCTTCACCGACAGCGAGGAGTTTTACAGCACGCTGTTTCACGAACTCGCGCATAGTACCGGTCATCAGTCCCGGCTTGACCGCGAGGGTGTGACCACGAAGTGGGAGTTCGGCTCGAACGAGTATTCCGAAGAGGAACTCATCGCTGAAATGACCGCGTCGTTCCTTTGCGGATTTGCCGGTATCGGCCAGAAGACGATGCCGAACTCGGCGGCGTACATCGGCGGCTGGCTCAGGAAGCTGCAAGCCGACCCGAGGTACATCATCAAGGCCAGCTCGAAAGCGCAGAAAGCCGCCGATTATATCCTCGGTCACCACAACGAAGACCCCGGTTGATCCGGGGTTTTTGCATGTCTGCATGTTGTCATGTTTACATGGGGACATGCAGACATGCCATCTTGTCATCATGCTGGCATGTTTCCATGTCATCACGAAAACGTTGCGCCGCCGTGCAGAGGTGATGAAGTAAAAATCGGGGCATCGCACTCAAACGCTTCTACTTATTGCAGTTATCGACCGATGGATCAGGTCTCGACGTGACCATTGCGTTGGCGCTATGGTGCTGAACAGTGCCGGTTGAACCGGCCCGGTTCAGCACTTTTTTGTTTGCGGCCTTTGGCGGGTTGATGTCATACCCGCTTCGCGGAAGGAGAATGCACTCATCCCCGGAGGGGGGACGGCAAGATAGGCCAGTTTGCCTTTTTGCTCAAGGGCCGTTCGCTTCCGCCCCCGATGTCTCGTGCTTGTGCAGCTCTCTTCCTCCCTTGCCCAAAAAGTTTGCCTGTCCTCGGGGAAGCCTCTGTCCCCCCGGGGAATGATTTGAAAGACAAACTTCCGGCAACTCTCAACGTTTACGGTCATGACACGCACCAACACACTTCCGCTATTCACCGAAGAGGCTTCAATGGTGACTATTCCACAGTACGGGGTAAGACTCGTCAGGGAAAGCGAGTTCAAGTACGCCAATAAAAAAATCACCGGTTCCGAGGTGATTTGTGACCTGCTCAGGACAATCGGTTTGCATGAAAAGGCCACTGAAGAATTTTACAGCATTTACCTGAGCACGAAAAACGATGTGCTTGGGGTTGAGATGATCAGCAGGGGCACTTTGACGGCCTCACTGGTACATCCGCGCGAAGTGTTCAAGGGCGCTCTTCTTGCCAACGCCTATGCCCTCATTCTGGCCCATAACCACCCGTCCGGGAACGTTGAGCCAAGTAACGCGGACAAGCAGGTAACGGCTATATTGACGAAGGCGGGAAATATCCTCGATGTGAAAATCCTCGATCACGTCATTATCGGCAGTAAGGAAGCGTATTACAGTTTCAGGGATCATTCCCTGATTTGAACGATCTCGCGGCGGCCCGGCCAAGCCGGGCCTTTCCGTTAAAGGGACTTTGCTGAAGGAGCGTCGTGTGGTTGTGCTGGAGCTTTTTCCGCCAGTTGCAGTTGTGCTGATTTCAATCGTTCATGCTCTGCACGGGTGGCGTTTTCACGCGCCGTATTGCCGCTCAGAGCCAGAATCTGGGCTTTGGTGGACTCCGGCAGCCAAAAGAAAAATTCGATCTTCTGAGGCTTTGGAATTTCATCCCAGTCCAGTGCAAAGATGATTTCCTCACGCTGCTCTTTGTTCAGCAGGCTCCACATCCCCAGTTCAAGAGCAGTTTTGGGCGCTTTGCGGGTGATTTTCGATGGCGACGAGGGCAGCAGTCTCTTTTGCTGGAGATCGATCAAATTCTGAGCAGCGAAGCTCAGCGAAAAGAGTTTCTGCCTCCTCGCTGTTTCGAGTGGGTAAAGGCAAAAGAAACGTACCTTGCAATTTGACCATTCCAACCCGCTGTTAGTGAAAGACCTTGACCTTTTTCAGCTCGCGCTC
>CAIUQW010000262.1 GCA_903901395.1 uncultured Chlorobiales bacterium
CGGTCATCATCGAGGACGAGGTGATGGTGGGCGGCAACTGCGGCATCTACGAAGGCACTATCGTCAAAAAACGCGCGGTCATCGGCACTGGCGTGATTCTCAACGGCTCGACGCCGGTTTACGATCTGGTCAACGGCGCGATTCTGCGTAAAACCGCCGACTCGCCGCTCGTCATTCCTGAAGGCGCGGTGGTTGTGGCCGGTTCCCGGCAGGCGAAGGGCGAGTTTGCCGCCGAGCACGGGCTTTCGATCTACACGCCGATCATCGTCAAGTACCGCGACGAGCGCACCGACAGCGCAACGGCCCTCGAAAGCGCTCTCAGGTAGCCTGTTCATGAAACCGCGCCGTACCCCTCTGTCCCGTCATTTCAGCCGCCGCTGGCGACGTTTCGCGACAGCATCCGCCGCCACCCTGCTTATCTGCACGCAGCCTCTCGCGGCGGCCCCGGTCTCGAAGCCGGGCGATGAGTTCTTTGCCATGACCAGAAGCATCGACCTGCTTGGGGAGGTATACAAGGGTGTGTCGCAGGGGTATGTCGATCCCGTCGATGTGAGCGAGTTCATGTACTCCGGGATCGACGGAATGCTCAACCAGCTCGATCCCTATACGTCGTTTCTCGACGAGACGCAGTCCAATGAACTCGACGAGATCACCAGTGGCCAGTACTCCGGTATCGGCATCACCATTGGCGTATTTTCGGACAATCTCTTTATCACCTCGGTGATTGACGGCCAGCCCGCCGCGAAAGCGGGATTGCAGACTGGCGACCAGATTGTCGCCATAGACGGCATACCGGTGAAATCGAAACCCCTCGACGATGTTAGGAGCGCCATCAAGGGAGCGTCCGGCACGACCGTCCGGCTGATGATCAGAAAAGATGGTCAGGGAGCCTCGAAGCTCATTTCCGTTACGAGAGGAGAGATCAGAGTCACGACCGTGCCCTATGCGGGGCTGTTCGGTTCATCGGCATACGTGCAGTTCAACAGCTTCGGTGAACATTCAAGGAATGAGTTGACGGCGGCGATCCGGGCGATCCGTGAGCAGGCCGCAAGGAACAAGGTCACTGTTAACGGCATCGTGCTCGATCTTCGCGGCAATCCGGGCGGACTCCTCACTTCGGCGGTCGAGGTCGCGGCTCTGTTTGTGGAAAAAAACAGCCGGATTGTCTCCACCAAAGGACGAACCGACGAGAGCGAAGAGGTTTTTCTCACCAAAACCGATCCACTGGAGCCATCACTTCCGCTGGTGCTCTTGATTGACGGCGACAGCGCCTCCGCTTCGGAGATTCTTTCTGGCGCGATTCAGGAGCTGGATCGAGGGGTCATCCTTGGAGAAAACTCCTTCGGCAAGGGGCTGGTGCAGTCGGTCATCACCCTGCCGTATGATCACATCCTTAAAGTGACGACGGCGAAATATTATACGCCATCAGGACGGCTCATCCAGAAGCCGCTCTCCCGCGACGACGCGCACCGCAAGGTGGTGCTTTCGACCGGCGCGGCGGACTCCACGAAAGTCTTCTACACCCGCAACCGGCGCAAGGTCTATGGCGGCGGCGGAATCCGCCCGGATGTTGTCGCGAAAGCCGACTCCCTCTCCGAATACCGGCACGCGCTGGAGAGAGATGGGCTGCTTTTCAGATACGCTGCTCAGTTCCATCAGAAGCATCCGGCCATTCAGTTGAAGCAATTGCCGACGGAACCGGTTTACGGCGAGTTCAGCCGATTTCTCGAAAAGGAGAAATACGCCTTCCGCTCAAAAGCGCAGAAAAATCTCGACAGCCTGAAAACGCTCGTTCAAAAGGATGTAAGTGGCGACGACCGGGAGCTTGCGGGGCAGCTCGACGCTCTCGACAAAGCGTTTGCCGCCTCGACGCGGCGGAGCCTCTCGCGGGATTCGCTGCGCATCACCGCCGCGTTGCATCGCGAGATCATGCGCCATTACGACGACAAAGCCGCGCTGCGCAAGAATATCGAGGATGATCCGGTCGCGGCCAAGGCTTTCGCGCTGCTTGCCGATCCGAAGCGCTACCAGTCGCTGCTCAAGCCCTGAGCCGCTCAGCGGCGAGCTTGTGCTGTTTGTGGACGCCGATGGCGATCATGAGGTTGCTCGCGCTCAGGAGGCTTTCGGCCAGGCCGTGCAGGAAGTCGTTGTGCGAGAGTGACTTGTAGCCCAGCACATGAATGGCGATGTACATGCAGACCACCGTCACCGAAATGAAGACGAGCACGAACCAGAATCCCGCCACGGTCAGCCCCGAGAAGGCCTCGGGGTCTTTCTTGCGAACCTTCAGGAGCAGCACGAGGACGGTCAGATAAACGAAGCTCGACACCTGCAACACCGCGTCGAACCAGCTTTTTCCCATCATGAAGGAGTATCCTGGCGAGCTTCCCGCCGTCATTGTCACGCCGCCGAAGAGCGCACCCATGAGAGCTGTGCGCGGCTTAGAGTCGCGCTTCTCGTCTCCCTTCAGAATTTTCAGCGTCGCGTACAACAGCGCAAAGCTGCCGACCAGGTTGATCGCCTCCGACATTTCGAGGAGCAGCATGATCGAGTCGCCTGTGATGTGGTAGGCAAGCACGAACCAGCTCCCGATCCAGTGCGGCAGCATGAAGAGCGCGAAGCGCCGCAAATCCCGCCTGCCGACGAAACTCCCGTAACGCCAGAGCATGACGAGCGCAACGCCCCATTCAAGCGACGAAGAGATGTGGATGAGCCAGTTAAGCGGCGAGAGCAGCATTCAACTTCCTTTGGCGAGATGGTAAATATTCTTGCCCATGATCTTCATCTGCACGCTCCACGGCGCGGGAACCATCTTTTTGTAGAGGTAGGAGTCGAAGGTGATCTCCTGCACGTGCTTGTCGCGGCAGATCGCCACGAAGCTTTCGCGGAGGCGGTCGCTCTTGTAGTAAACCGACTGCAAAACCTGAAGACCAAAGAAGATAGGCGAATAGAGCCTGCGGAACTCCTTTTCGTACGACGAAAGCGGCGTTTTGTTGCGGATGCGCTCGATCATCGCCAGAGCGCCGAGCTTGCCGGAGCGCATGGCGAAAAAGATGCCCTCGCCGTTGGCCGGAGTCACGAGGCCCGCCGCGTCTCCCACGAGAATCGCTCGCTCCTGCGAAAAGGAGCGGCGCGGCTTCATCGGAATCTTCGCCGCCTCGTCGAGGTAAGGCTTTTCAGTGAGACCGATCTTTTCGACAAAGCGCTGCTGGAGCTGGCGGATGTTGTGCCGGTGCTCCTCGGTGCCGGTGCCGATGGCGATATGGTCGGTCTTCGGGAAAATCCAGCCGTAGAAATCGGGCGAGACTTCGCCGTCGAACCAAATCTCCACCAGCTCCTCGTAGGGCTTCAGCGCCTCGGAGTAGTGGAATCGCTGCTGCATGGCGATCACTTTCAGGTCGTTCGGCGGAAAGCCGAGTTCGTCGGCAGTTTTCGAGTTCGCGCCATCCGCGCCGATAACAAACGACGCCTCGACCGGCGGCAAATCCTTCGAGAGGTGGATCGTGAAGCGGTCGGACGAGCGGTCGATCTTTTTCACCAGCGCCTCGACCAGCACCGCGCCCGCTTTCTGCGCCTTCTCACGAAGGTAGCGGTCGAAGCGCTCGCGGCGCACCATGCCCACGTAGCCGTTCGGCATGTGCATGAAAATGGTTTTGCCCTGCGGCGAGCGCACGCTCATGCGGGTCAGCTTCTTCTCGACCAGTTCGTCGGGAATCTGGAACTCCTCGATCAGGCCGAGCGGAATTGCGCCGCCGCACGGCTTGACGTTATCGAGCTTGCGTTCGATGAGGATGGTCGAGTGACCCGCACGAGCGAGAATCTCGGCGGCGGCGGCTCCCGACGGCCCTCCTCCTATGACTACAACATCGTAAAGCATTTAAAAACCGGGTTATGCGTTGACCATTTTTGAGGCCAGGAACTCCCCGGCTTTCGTCATATCGATCCGCTCCTGCGCGGCAGTGTCGCGGTAGCGCACCGTGATCGAGCCGTCTTCGAGCGTCTGGTGATCCACCGTGAAGCAGAAGGGCGTGCCGATCTCGTCCTGGCGGCGATAGCGCTTGCCGATCGAGGCCGCGTCGTCATATTGCACGAGGAAATGCTCCGAGAGGTCGCGGCAGAGCTTGTCGGCCTTTTCGCCCATCTCGCCCTTTTTCATCAGCGGCAGCACGGCGGCCTTCACCGGCGCGACCTTCGGCGCGAACTTCAGCATCACGCGCGGCTCGCCATCGACCACATCCTCCTGATAGGCGTCCGAAAGCAGCGCGAG
>CAIUQW010000263.1 GCA_903901395.1 uncultured Chlorobiales bacterium
ATTTCTTTTTCAGAGTCGGCTGCGCTCTTCCTTGAACAAGTATACACACTGTTCATTGTCCGTGTGCGGTATCCAGCCGGATACGGGTGGCACGCAGTGACGGGACAATGCACGAAGCTGTTTGACAGTGACCTGACGCGGCTCTGTTTTGCTCAAGTGCCGATTTTGCTTACTATTGAGACAAGTGTATGAAAAATTAGCACCTGACCAACCCTTCCCACCATGAGCTCCATCTACTTCATCGGTATCGGCGGCACTGCAATGGCTTCGGTGGCCGTGGCGCTTTCGCACATGGGCCACGCCGTCACCGGCTCGGACGTTCAGCTCTATCCTCCGATGAGCACGTATCTTGCAAGCCATAACATTCGCTATTTCAACAATTTCTCAGCGGAGAACCTGAACAGCGCTTCGCCTGACCTCGTGGTCGTCGGCAACGCGATCAGCCGGGGCAATCCCGATCTCGAATATGCGCTCGACCAGCGCATGGCGCTGATCTCGATGCCGGAGCTGGTGAGCCGCGAGCTGATTGCCCGCCACACCTCCATCGTGGTCGCGGGCACGCACGGCAAGACAACTACCACCTCGCTCGCGGCGTGGCTGCTCGAAGCGGGCGGTCTCCTGCCAGGCTTCCTCATCGGCGGGATTCCGGAGAACTTCGGCGACGGCTGCCGACCGTCGGGTCTCTCCGAGCCGGGCTTCTTCGTGACCGAGGGGGACGAGTACGATTCGGCGTTCTTTGACAAGCGCAGTAAATTTCTGCACTATCGCCCCGACATCGCCATCATCAACAACGTCGAGTTCGACCATGCAGACATCTTCGATTCGCTGGAGGAAATCAAGAAGAGCTTCCGCCTGCTGGTGAACCTTGTGCCGTCGAGCGGGCTTCTGATCGTCAACGCCGATGATCCTGTCGCGATGGAGGTGGCCGCGAAGGCCTTCTGCCGCGTCGAGACCTTCGGCCTGAACGGCAACACGGAGTGGACGGCGGCGGATATTACGTCGGATTCGGATACTACGTCATTCACGGTTGTGCGCAATGGCGAAGCGCTGGGCCGGGTCAGGGTGCCGCTTTTCGGCAACTACAACGTCATGAATGCGCTGGCGGCGACGGCTGCCGCGATACGCGCCGGAGTGAGCTTCGAGGCAATCACGCGCGGCCTCGGCAGCTTCAGGCGTCCCAAACGCCGCATGGAGCTGGTGGGTGACTACGCTGGCGGCATCACGCTGATCGAGGATTTCGCGCACCACCCGACGGCCATCCGCCTCACGCTCGGCGCGATTGCGGAGCGTTACCCCGGTCGGCGCATAATCGCCTGCTTCGAGCCGCGCTCCAACACCACGAGCCGCAACATCTTCCAGCGCGAGCTGTCGGAGTGCTTCGAGGGCGCATCGGTGGTGGTGCTCGGCAAGGTCAACCGCCCGGAGCGCTATGCACCGGAGGAGCGGCTCGACGCGGCGCGGCTCTGCCGGGAGCTGGAGGCCAATGGCAAGCGCGTTTTCGCGGCGGGCGGCGACAACTATCCGGCGGACATCGTGGAGTTCGTCGAGGCTGAACGCCAGCCAGGTGACGTCATCGTGCTTTTGAGTAACGGCAGTTTCAACGGGCTAAAGGAACTGCTCGCCAAACGTTTTGAAAAAAATTCATGAAAGTTTCACCGGCGATATTCTATTTTTCTATCTTGTAGTACTTGTTCGGCGGCAAAGCCTGTTTAACGCCGTTGCGGACATGAGCTGGAACTGAACTGTCATTATTATCAACATATCTGTTAAACCCATAGAGAAAGACCCGTTATGGCGAAAGTAAAAGTTGGCATCAATGGTTTTGGCCGCATTGGCCGCCTGGTTTTCCGACAGGCCGTGGAGAATCCTGAAATCGAGATCGTCGGCATCAACGACCTGACCGATGTGAAAACCCTTGCCCACCTTCTCAAGTACGACACCTCCCACAAGAAATTCAAAGGCGAAGTGAGCATCGAGGGCGACAACCTGGTTGTCAACGGCAGAACCATCGCCATCTGTGCGCAGAGAGACCCCGCTCAGCTTCCCTGGGCCTCGCTCGGCGCGAATCTCGTCGTCGAATCGACAGGCATCTTCACCAGCCGCGAAGCCGCTGCCAAGCACATCGCCGCTGGCGCGAAGAAGGTGATCATCTCCGCTCCCGCGAAGGACAAGGTTGACGCCACCATCGTCATGGGCGTCAACGACAAGAGCATCACCGGCGCAGAGGAGATCGTCTCCAACGCCAGCTGCACCACCAACTGCCTCGCTCCGATGGCCAAGGTGCTGCACGAGAACTTCGGCATCGTCAAAGGCTTCATGACCACCGTGCACGCCTACACCAACGACCAGAACATCCTCGACCTTCCGCACAAGGATCTGCGCCGCGCCCGCGCCGCCGCCTGCTCGATCATCCCGACCTCGACCGGCGCCGCCAAAGCCATCGGCGAAGTGCTGCCCGAACTCGCAGGCAAGCTCGACGGCTTCGCCATGAGGGTTCCGGTTCCGGACGGCTCGGTGACTGACCTGTCGGTCATCGTCGAAAAAACGGCCACCAAGGACGAGATCAACGCCGCCATGAAGGCCGCCGCCGCAGGTGAAATGAAGGGAATCCTCGAATACAACGTCGATCCCATCGTGTCGTCCGACATCGTCGGCAACGCCCACTCCTGCATTTTCGACTCGCCGCTGACCATGAGCTCCGGCAACATGGTGAAAATCGTCGGCTGGTACGACAACGAACTCGGCTACGCAACCCGCGTGGTTGATTTGATCAACGTCTACTCGAAGTTCGTCTGATTCGCACAGATACGAGAATCAAGCAATGCAAAGGGCTGCCAGCAAAAGGCGGCCCTTTTGCGTTTGTGACAGATCAGTCATATCCAACCGATCGGACTGATCTGACCGATCGGCAGAAAGAGCTGACCTCTCCCGATTTTGCCGTGAAAGAGTAATGTCTTATTATTCCGCTACATTCCAGAGTCAGGCAAAACCATACTATTCACGCCTATGACCAGCACCAACGCCAAACCAAAGAAGGCAATTATCCTTTATGACAGCATGTCCGTCGGCGGATCTGCCGACAGGCTGATCGATGCTATCGGTAAAAATCTTGCCGAGGCCGGAGCGTACGTGGAAAAAGCCCGTTGCAAACCCAACGCTGATTACAGCTTCGTCGAGGAGTTCGACCTCGTGCTGCTTGGAGCGCCGATCTACTACCTGCTTGTCGCCTCGAAGCTCAGCGGAGCGCTTTCGCAAAGCAATCTGAGAGCCGCGCTGAAGGGCAAGAAAGTGGCCCTGTTCGTCATCTGCGGCAGTCCCGAGCCGATGGCGCACTTCCTCTATCTGCCGCAACTCAAAATGAATCTCGAAAACCCGGTGATCCTTGCCGAAAAAGTGTTCTCGCCCGATCAGACCAGCGATCCTAAAGCAATTGCTGAATTCTCCCAGAGCATACTCGATGCCTACGGTAAGGCCAACTGATTCAACAAAACCTGTCCCATGACGCAAGACAACGACCGCCAGATGAGAGCCATCATTCTTTACGACAGCCGCTCCACCGGTGGTTCAACCGACAAGCTGATCGACGCGATCGGCCAGCAGCTCGCAGAAACCGGGGCTTATGTCGAAAAGGCCCGCTGCAAGGCGACCGCCGACTACAGCTTCGTCAGCGATTTCGACGTGGTGATTCTCGGCGCTCCCGTGTACTATCTGGTGGTCTCATCGCAGTTGCTCGGCGCGCTGGTGCAGAGCAACCTGAAACGCTGCCTGCGCAACAAAAATATCGCGCTCTTCGTGACCTGTGGAAGCCCCGAGGCGATGGCCCAGACGCTTTACCTGCCGCAGCTCAAGATTCATCTTATCCGCAACCGGATTCTCGCCGAAAAGGTGATCGCGCCGCACCAGATTGGCGACGAGGGGATTATCGCCGACTTCGTGGAGGAGATTGACGAGGGGTTCCGCCGGTCGAGCAAACCCCGCTTCGGCCCACGTGCGAGCAAGCTTCAGTGGAGCAGCGAAGCGCAGGAGATGATCAGCCAGATGCCTCCGTTTTTCGCCGACAAGATCAAGGGTGCTCTGCAAAAATATGCCGAGGCTAACGGTATCACCTATATCACGCTCGAAGTGCTCGACGCGGCCAGATCAAGCCCGATGGGCATGTGAGTCTGAATTTCCGGTAGAAACGAAAAAGCCGTCATCGCAATGTGACGGCTTTTTTCGTTGTATCGATCTTTGGGACGGCGGAGCTCTTCAGCTGAAAATATCCTTCGCCTTCTCGAAAATGCTCTTTTCGTGATTTTCCTCGCCGTGGTTCGGGCAGATGGTTGTCGATTTCTTCAGCTCCTTCAACAGGTCGCGATCCTTGCCGCTGACATCTTTCGGGACGAAGACGTTCACCCGCACGTAGAGGTCGCCGCTGCCGCCTCCCTTGAGGTGACCGATGCCCTTGCCGCCGATGCGTAGCATGGTGTTCGGCTGCGTGCCCGACGGCACGGTCAGCTTGACGTGGCCTTCGAGCGTCGGGACGTCGATCTTGGTGCCCATGACGAGGTCGGGGAAACCAAGCGAGAGATCGTAGATGATGTCGTCGCCGTTGCGCTTGAAGAGGTCGTGCGCTTTCTCCTCCAGAATGACGATCAGGTCGCCGGGAGCGCCGCCGCGCGGGCCTGCGTTACCCTGCCCCTGAAGCGTGATGTAGTTGCCCTCCTGCACGCCCGCGGGCACATTGATCTTGACGGTCGCGTCGCCCTGCTTGATCCCTTCGCCGTAACAGGAGGTGCAGCGATCCTTGACGACATGCCCCTCGCCGCCGCAAGTCGGGCAGGCTGCGATGTTGACGAACTGGCCGAACATCGTCTTCGACGCCTGGCGCACCTCGCCGGTGCCGTGGCAGGTCGAGCAGGTCTCGGTCTTGCCGCTCTTGGAGCCGGTGCCGTTGCACGTCTCGCAAATCACCTGTTTCTTGATCTTGAGCGTCTTCTCGACCCCTTTGGCGATCTCTTCGAGCGTGAGCTTGAGCTTGATTTTCAGGTCGGTGCCGTGAATGCCCGCCGAGCGTCTGCGCCCGCCACCGCCGCCACCAAAGCCGCCGCCGAAAACATCCTCGAAACCGCCGAAGGGCGATCCGCCGCCGCGCGAGCGTCCGCCGCCAAACATGTCGTTGAAGGCGCTGAAAATATCGTTGATGTCGCCATACCCGGCACCAGGGCCGCCGCCTGAGGCCGCCGACGAGCCGACGCCCGCGTGCCCGAACTGGTCGTAGCGGCGGCGTTTGTCGTCGTTGCTCAGCACTTCGTAAGCCTCGTTGACCTCCTTGAACTTCTCCTCGGCCTCCTTGTTGCCGGGATTCTTATCCGGGTGGAACTGCATGGCCAGCTTGCGGTAGGCCTTCTTTATCTCGTCCTTGTCCGCCGAACGACCGACGCCAAGAACCTCGTAATAATCTCTCTTCATCGAATTCCTCTCTATTTAAAATCTGTCAGTTATCGCGCGACAATGACTTTGGCGTGGCGGATCACCCTGTCGCCGAGCGTGTAGCCGGTCTGGTACTCCTCGACGATGGTGTCCGGCTCCGCGCCGGGCGCGTCGACTTGCGTGATCGCTTCGTGGAAATTGACGTCGAGCACCTTGCCTTTGGCCTCGATCTCCTTGACTCCTTTGTTTTCGAGCAGCGACATGAAGTTCTTGCGGATCAGCTCCACGCCCTCGATGAAGGGCTTCGCTTCGGACATCGCCTGCATTTCGGCGGGGATGTGGCTCATGAGGCGCTTCAGGTCGTCGATCATCGGCAACAGGTCGCGAACCGTGTTTTCGAGCATACGGACGCCCGACTGCGCGACCTCGCGCTCCTTCTGCTTGCGAAAGTTCTCGAAATCGGCGGCCCGGCGCATCACCTCTTCGCGAAGCTTCGTGATCTCCGCGTCACGCGCCGCAATCTCAGCCTCCATGTCCGCCTCGGTGGCCGCGGGAATCGCCGCCGTCTCGTCGGCAGCCGCTTCCGGCGACTCGATATTAATCGTCTCTTTTATCTCGTCCTGTTCCTTGCGATGCGTCTCTTTTTTGGTCATGATTCAGTGAAAGTCATTGATAAGTTAATTGTTTCCCGACAAGGCGTCCGACAGGCACCCCGCCATGTAGTTCACCACGCGCACG
>CAIUQW010000264.1 GCA_903901395.1 uncultured Chlorobiales bacterium
AAAATAGAAAGCTCATAATCGGCTTTTTTGATTCCTGAAGATTCCATGTACTCATGGTATGCTATTCCAGGTTCAGACATTATTTCTGCTGCATTGAAAAAAGCTTGAAGAGCAGCAGTTAGCTTGTAACATTCGTCACCTTTATTTGATGTTACTATTTTTCCTTTTGCAAGTGTTATAAGGTATGAAACGATATTTCTGTCGAGTAGGCAATTGAATTTAATATCTGTTGTTGTGTAATTTATTAGTCTGCACGGATGATCGGATACTGTGTCAGCAGGGTCAATTATCAGGCGGTTACGAAATAGCATTTCCTCTACAATAAGGAAATCCTCTAATCTCTCTTGAGTAAAGAATATCTCCATGCCCATGATGTCCTAAAAAAATCGATTGCCTTCCCCCGACATTTTCTGCCGGGGTAATTTAGTATTGGCATTCACCCCCCAAACCGCATCCTCAGCGCCTCGCGATACGCATCGAGCCTTTCCTTAATCTCCGCCATATGATCTCCGCCGATCTTTTCCAGCAAGGCGTTGGCGATGACTGGTGCGACCACTGCTTCGGCGACGACTCCGGCGGCGGGGACGGCGCAGGCGTCGCTGCGTTCGAAGCGCGACTGGACGGCTTCGAGCGTGGCGAGGTCGAAGGAGCGGAGCGGGGAGACGAGCGACGAGATCGGTTTCATGGCGGCGCGGATGTGGATCGGCTGGCCGCTCGACATGCTGCCTTCGATACCTCCGGCACGGTTGGTTTCGCGCCTCAATCCCTTCTCGCCACCGGCGAACAGCTCGTCGTGCACCTCTGAGCCGGGTTTGCGGGCGTTGTCGAAGGCCGGGCCGATTTCAACCCCTTTGATCGCCTGGATCGACATGATGGCGGCGGCCAGCGCCGAGTCGAGCCTGCGGTCGTGCTGCACGTAGCTGCCGAGGCCCATCGGCACACCGGTGATGTAGAGTTCGACGATGCCGCCGAGGGTGTCGCCGTCCGCTTTGGCTTTGTCAATCGCGGCAATGGCGGCGGCTTCGGCTTCGGGATCGAGCATCCGCACCTGCGATTTATCCGCTTCGGCGGCAAGGCTTTCGGCTCCGGTGTCGAGCAGCGCCTGCAACGAGGCGGGAGCGGCGGCTTCAGCGGCGGGGCCGATGGCGGAGATGTAACTGCCGATCTGAATGCCGAGCTGCTTCAGAAACGCTTTGGCGAGCGATCCGGCGGCGACTCTCGCGGCGGTTTCACGGGCCGAGGAGCGGTCGATGACCGGGCGGATGTCGTCGAAGCCGTATTTGATGAAGCCGGTCAGGTCAGCGTGGCCGGGGCGGGGAATGGTGATTTTTTGCACCTCGGCGGCGTGATCTTCGAACTGCGCCATCGGCGTTGTCCAGTTTTCCCAGTCGCGGTTGCGGATGACCATCGCCACGGGTGAGCCGATGGTTTTGCCGAAGCGGACGCCGGAGAGCACCTCGGCGCGGTCAGTTTCGATCTTCATGCGACCGCCGCGTCCGTAACCCTGCTGGCGGCGGGCAAGCTGGTCGTTGATGTCGGCCTCGGTGAGGGCGACGCCTGCGGGAAGTCCTTCGACGATGGCCGAGAGCGCCGGGCCGTGCGATTCGCCTGCGGTGAAATAGCGTATCATATCAGTGCGGGAAGAAGAGGTCGCGAAAGTTGAAATAAAGAAATTGGGCTGAAGCCTTGTTTTTTGTCTGATTCGTGAACCCCGGCTTGAAAGCCGGGGCAATTGATGATTCATTATTGCCCTGGCCTTTAGGCCGGGGTTTTGGACAAAAAAATATAGGGCTTTAGCCCAATTTCAAGTCAGTTGCAATGTTTGTGTTCTCTTGTCTTCCGAGAAAAGAACATCCAATAACCATCCTGAAGATAATAAAAAAGCCCGGCGATTTTGTGCCGGGCTTGATGTCGTGACGACTTAACCTTGAATCAGCGCAGCTTTTTTGCGGCTTCCTTGGCGTAGTAGGTGAAGATGATGTCGGCGCCGGCACGCTTCATGCAGAGGAGCGATTCCATCATGACGCGCTCTTCGTCGAGCCAGCCTCTGGCGGCGGCAGCCTTGACCATCGCGTATTCGCCCGAGACATGGTAGATCGCCACCGGAACGTCGAAGCGCTCCTTGGTGCGCCAAACGATGTCCAGATAAGCAAGACCTGGCTTGACCATGACGATGTCCGCGCCTTCGATGATGTCGAGTTCGATCTCTTTCATCGCCTCTTCGGTGTTGGCCGGGTTCATCTGGTAGGTGGTCTTGTCGCCGAACTGCGGCGCGGAGTGCAGCGCGTCGCGGAACGGGCCGTAGAAGCTCGAAGCGTATTTTGCGGCGTAAGAGAGAATGCCTACGTCGGAGTGGTTGGACTCGTCGAGCGCCTCGCGGATCGCGCCGATGCGGCCGTCCATCATGTCGCTCGGAGAGACGAAGTCAGCGCCAGCCTCGGCGTGCGAAACGGCCATCTTCTGGAGCACTTCGACGGTTTCGTCGTTGAGAATGATGCCATCCCTGACGAGGCCGTCGTGGCCGAAGGGGGTG
>CAIUQW010000265.1 GCA_903901395.1 uncultured Chlorobiales bacterium
ATCCCGATTCTCGCCACCAAGGGGTGCCCGGTCGGCTGTAGTTTCTGCACCACTCCCACGGTGTATGGTAAAAGCTTCCGCTACCGCGAGATGGATCTGGTGCTCGATGAAATGCGCGCCCATCAGGAGCGGCTGGGCAAAAAGCTCGTGCGCTTCTCCTTCATGGACGACAACATCAGCTTCAGACCCCAGTACTTCACCGACCTGCTCGAAGGCATGTCGAAGCTCGGCGTTCGCTGGAACGCCAACATCTCGATGAACTTCCTGCACAAACCGGAGGTGGCCGAAATCGCCGGGCGCTCGGGCTGCGACCTCATGAGCATCGGCTTCGAGTCGCTCAATCCCGACATCCTCAAGAGCATGAACAAAGGCTCGAACCGTCTGCAAAACTACTCCACGGCGGTGAGCAACCTGCACAAGCACAAAATCGCCATTCAGGGCTACTTCATGTTCGGCTTCGACGACGACAACGAAAAGAGCTTTCAGGCGACCTACGACTTCATCATGGAGAACCGCATCGAGTTCCCGGTCTTCTCGCTCGTAACTCCTTTCCCTGGAACACCTTACTTCGAGGAGATGAAGTCGCGCGTGCGCCACATGGATTGGGACAAGTACGACACTTACCACTACATGTTCGAGCCGAAAAAGCTCAGCGGCGAAAAACTGCTCGAAAACTTTATCAAACTCCAGCGCGAGGTCTATAAAGGCAGCGCCATCATGAAAAGGATGCAAGGCAAACCCCTCAACTGGGTGTGGCTGGCCAATTTTTCGATGAATCGCTTTACCCGATCGCTCAGAGCGGAGATGTTTCTCTGAGACCTTTTTTACGCTTTTTCAAACAGAATCACTGCAAACAGGACAACTCTGTCCTGCAACCTGAATCGATATGGATCACTCTACGGTTTTGTCCATCGACAACGTGAACAGTTCGAGCAGTTACAGCTTTCTCGACAAGCTGAAAGCTCATATCGAGATTCTCGACCCGGTTACGTGGATCAGCGTATACCCCTGCCTCGCGGGCGGCGTCATGGCTTCCGGGGCGATGCAGAGCACGGTGCATGACTACCTGATGCTGTTCGCGCTGTTCATGATCTACGGGCCGATTGGCACCGGCTTCAGCCAGTCGGTCAACGACTATTACGATCTCGAACTTGACATGATCAACGAGCCGACCCGCCCGATTCCTTCCGGACGGCTGACCAAAAGGGAGGCGCTTCTGAACTGGTCTATCGTGCTCTCGATCGGCATCATCGGGGGCATCGCGCTCAGCCTTCACATTGGCGGAGAGCGCGGCTGGATTCTCTTTGGCTCGCTGATGACCGGTCTTTTTCTCGGCTATATCTACTCCGCGCCGCCGCTGAAGCTGAAAAAGAACATCCTTTTTTCCGCTCCGGCAGTCGGGATCTCCTATGGCCTGATCACCTGGCTTTCGGCGAACGTCTTTTTCTCCGATCTCCGGTCTGAAGTGATCTGGATGGCGGTACTCAACTTTTTCATGGGCAGCGCGCTCATTATCATGAACGACTTCAAATCACAGGAGGGTGACGCCAGAAGCGGCATGAAATCGCTGGCGGTCATGATCGGCTCGAAAAACACCTTCCTCGTGGCCTTCAGCATTATCGATCTGGTCTATGCGGTTTTTGCCGGGCTGGCATGGAAATGGGGTTTCACCTGGCTGATGTATGTCGTGCTGCTGTCGCTGCTTGCCGTTCTCTTCATTCAGGTTAAACTTTACCGCGATCCGCAAAACGGCATCTCCTTCATGCAGGTGGCCGTCGAGGATGGTTTCGGCCACACCAAGGGAAAAAGCGAAGTCCATGAGCACAACGCTTTCCTGCGTTTCTCGCTGGTCAACAACATTCTGTTCCTGATCAACCAGATGATCGTGGCCACGCTGATCGGCATGAAATATATGTAAGCCCCTGTTTCATCGTTTCTGAAGAATCAGAAGCTCCAGAGTCTCCTCCACAAGAGCCGCTCATGCCATAACGTGACGGCTCTCTCCTTTGGGCAGTAACCTTGCCGGTCGCGATAACCGGATCGGCAAGTTCCTGCAAATGCAACACTTCTGACTGATTCAACATTTCTTACAGCGAACCTGCGCTCCGTTTGCAGGATTTTTAAGAAAATGCGTAGCTTTGCGTTTTCGATCACTTCTCGACAGACAGAACATTGCAACGCGGACTCGCCGGGTACGAACAGTTCCGGAGGTGCCGCGTCAGGCACCTAACCGATCTTTTCCGATGCCGAAAACCCGAAACAACAACCATCAGATGGTGGATATGGAAGCGCCAAGCATATTCGCCCTGATCGAATCGCTTCCGGACGCGGCGTTCATCATGAAGCCGGATGGCCTGATTCTGGCCATCAATACCATGTTCGCCTCGCGTTTCGGCAAAACGGCAGAAGCGTGTCTCGGCGCCAATATCTACGACCTGATCATTCACGATCTCGGGGTGCCGCTGCTTGCCGGATACCTTGAAGCAAAATGCGCTTCGGTGATCGAGGCGGGCAGGAGCATCGTGTTTGATGACGACACCGACATCTGGAAGGTCTCGATGAGCCCGATTTTCTCCACACCGGGCGCAATCTCCAGCGTTTTCGTTTCGATTCAGGATGTTTCCGAACAAAAAAGAGCTGAAAGGCAGCTCCGCACCGAACGGGAGTTGCGCAACGCGCTGCTCGACGCCATTCCCTGTTCGGCGACCATTCTCGATGCTGATCTGCAACTGATCGCCTCGAATCGTTATGCTGAGGAGGTGCTCTTCAACGTCGAGACGGATCGCGGCTGCGTCGCAACTTCCGGGTTTTTCAATCAGGAGGATATGGCCTCGCTGAAGAAAAAATTTCGCCAGACGCTGAAAACCGGCCAGGAAAATTACTGCGAGATGCAGGTTCGCCCGCATGGCGGAGCCGACAAGGTGTGGATGATGAGCCGCTCGAAGCGGATCGTGGTCGATGGCAAGCCCTGCGTGGTGTCTGTCGGCGTTGACATCAGCGAACGAAAGAAGATCGAGGAGGATCTGAACGATTTTCAGGCAAAGCTTTCGCTGGCGCTTCAGGCGACGCACGCCGGTATCTGGGAGTGGGATCCCAAAACCCGCGAGGTCGAATGGTCGGATGATGTCTGGTCGATCTACGGCTTTGAAAAGAGCCGCCATCAGCCATCCGTTGACCTCTTCAAAAAGGCGATTCATCCGCATGACCGCAAGAAAATTTTTGGAGCGATCAAGGATGCGGCCAGAACGAAAAGCCATATCGACGTTGAATACCGCGTCGGGCGGCCCGACGGATCGACCCGCTGGATCATGTCGAGAGGCAAGCCGGTGTTCAACGCCGAAGGGACGCTGGATCGGTATATC
This sequence comes from uncultured Chlorobiales bacterium, assembly GCA_903901395.1. Taxonomy (GTDB): domain Bacteria; phylum Bacteroidota; class Chlorobiia; order Chlorobiales; family Chlorobiaceae; genus Chlorobaculum. The sequence continues at coordinate 3,363 of CAIUQW010000265.1, forward strand.
GGCACCATCATCGACATTACCGACCGCAAGCTGCTCGAAGAGGAGCTACGTAAAAGCAAGGCGATGATGGATCAGGCGCTGAGAGCTTCGCGCGCCGGGGTCTGGGAACGGGATTTACGAAGCCAAACCGCGATATGGTCTGAGACCATGTGGAAGCTCTTTGGCCTCGAAGCTGGTCATGAACCACCGTCCAACGATCTCTGGGCGAGGGTGGTTCATCCTGAAGACCGTGAAAAAGCCATGCAAAGCTCTTACCAGGCGACCAGCGTTGGCGCGGAGATGAACCTCGAATACCGGATTTGCCATGCCGACGGCTCGGTGCACTGGTTCATGTCTCGCGGCATGCCGGTGCTCAACGAGGATGGCAGTTTCGACAAGTATATCGGCACCATCATCGACATCACCGACCGGAAGCTTCTGGAGCAGGAGCTGCTCGAAAGCAAGATACGCTACGGCTACGCCCTCGATGCGGCACAGGCCGGCATCTGGGAGTGGAATGTCGAAACCGACGCCTTGAGCTGGTCGGATCAGGTCTGGCGGCTTTACGGACTCAAGCCCGGCAGCGTACCGCTCAGCCATCAGCTCTGCGTCGATACCATTCATCCCGAGGATCGGGCAGCGGCCTCGAAGCTCATCAAGGATGCGGTCAAACAGGTCGATGCTGCCGCCGTCGAGTATCGCGCCATCCATCCCGACGGTTCGGTGCACTGGCTCACCTCTCGCGGAATGCCGATTTTCGACGCCAACGGCAAACTGCTCCGCTATCTGGGCGCGATCATCGACATCACCGGGCGCAAGCAGATCGAGCTTGAACTGATCGAAAACCGCACACGCCTCAGCCAGGCGCTCGAAGCCGCCCGGGCGGGCGTCTGGGAGTGGGATCTGGCAACCGGCGACAACATCTGGTCCGACGAGATATGGTCGCTCTACGGACTCTCTCCCGTTCCCGGCGTCAACCCCACGTTCGAACTCTGGGCAAATTCCATTCATCCCGAAGATCGTGAAATGGCCATCAGGGTCGTCACCGAAGCCGCCCGGCAACAGAGCGACCTGAATGTCGAGTACCGGACGCTGCACCCGGACGGCTCGGTGCACTGGCTCATGTCGCGCGGCAAGTCTCAGCAGGACGAGCATGGCAAAACAGTGGGCTTCATCGGCACGATCATCGACATCACCGAGCGCAAAACCGCCGAGATCGAACTGAACGAAAGCAAATTCAGGTTCAACTTCGCCCTCGAAGCGACCGGCGCGGGAGTCTGGGAATGGGATTTCAAAACCGACAGGGTGACCTGGTCCGAGCAGATTTGGAAACTCTACGGATTGATACCCTACAGCGTCACGCCATCGCACAAGCTTTGCGAAAGCAATGTCTATGCGGAAGATCGTGATCTGACCTTCGAAACCATTATTTCCGCGGCAAACAGGAATGTCGATTTCGGAGTCGAGTATCGCGTCCGCCATCCCGATGGCTCCGTGCACTGGCTGATGTGCCGGGGCGTTCCGCTGAATCCGGTGGATGGAGAGGCGTGCACCTATCTCGGCACGGTCATGGATATTACCAACCGCAAAAAAGCCGAGGAGGAGTGGCGCAAGAGCCAGGAGAAGCTCAATTTCGTCATCCAGAAGGGCAATATCGGCATCTGGACGCTGAACCTGAATGATTTCACCGCTCAACGCACCATCGAATATGCCCGTATTTTTGGATACGATTCGATCAGCGCAGAGTGGTCATTCGACAGATTCATCGAACATATCGTGCCGGAGGAGCGCCTGTCGGTCAGGTCGAAGATCGAAAAATGTCTCAAAACCCACGAAAACTTCACCGTCGAGTGCCGGATACGCACCGCCGACAAGCGGTTGCGCTGGATATGGCTGTTCGGCGCGTTCAGCTACGACAGCACCGCGCGGGTGCACTATCTCTCCGGCATCGTGCAGGACATCACCGTAAGAAAGCAGGCCGAGCTTTTGCTCAAGGAGAGCGAGCAGAAGTTCAGGAACATCTTCGAGTTTTCGCCGGTCGCCATCGGCATCGGTGATTTCCGGGAGGGGGTGCTGTTCGACGTCAACGCCTCATGGCTCAGATTGCTGGGCTTTTCGAGAGAGGAGGTGATCGGGCGACGCTTCAGCGAGCTTGGCGTGTACCTCCATTCCGAGGAGCACCACGACATCATGCACGAGCTTCAGGAGTATGGCCGGGTTTCAAACCGGCAACTCGAACTGAAGCACCGGTCGGGCAAGACGATCACCATTCTCCTTTCCGCCGAATCGATCACCATCACCGGTCAGAACAATATTCTCCTGATGATGACCGACATTACCGTGCAGGAGCTTCAGCAGGCGAGCATCAGCCAGCTCGAACAGGCCGTGGCCGACCGCACGGAACAGTTGCAGGAGGAGGTGGAGCGGCTGCACCGCTTCCTCAGCATGATCTCCCACGAATACCGCACGCCCTTGGCGATCATCCGTGGAAACCTCGACCTCATCACCCTCAAGCACAAGAGCGGCGATTACTCCCAGCAGCGCGAAATGAACAAGATCAAGCGCGCCATCGAGCGGCTGGTGGAGGTGATGGAGGTCTCCATTCAGGAGAGCCGCATTCTCGAATCGAGGGAGGCGCTGACGGTCACCAACTTCACGCTCGATCCGGCGATTGTGTCGCAGATCGAGGCGTTCCAGTCCATGTGGCCGGAAAAGCCGGTGCACTATGCGAGCCATCTGAATGGCACGGAGATTGTCGGCGAGCCGGGGCAGTTCAAAATGGCCATCTTCAACCTGCTCGACAACGCGCGGAAATACTCGCCTCTCGAATCGCCCATCGAAATGGAGTCCCATATCGAGAACGGCGAGGTGATCATCACCATCCGCAATCAGGGAAAAAGCATTACCGGGGTCGAGAGCGAAGAGGTGTTCGAAAAGTACCGGCGCGGCAGCAATGCGGCCAATACCGGCGGGGCGGGCATCGGGCTGTGGCTGGTCAAGGATATTATCGAGCATCATCATGGCAGCGTCAAGCTCTCGGGAATCGAATCGGGAGTCGAGGCGGTCATCAATTTGCCCTTGACCGGAAAAAAAGATTGAGCTATTTTGACCAGTTATATACCAATAACTGCTAATGGCCAATCATCATAACATTATCGTTGTCGAGGACGACTGTGATTTTCGCGAAAGCATGGTCGAATACCTCGCGCTTGCTGGGATCGAAGTGACCGGAGTTTCGTCTGCGCTCGAGTTTTACAACGCCATCACCCGGCAGGAGTACCAGATCGTGGTGCTCGACATCGGCCTGCCCGACCAGAATGGCCTCGTGCTTGCCGAGTTCATCCGCAAGAACACCAACATGCGCATTGTCATTCTGACCGCGCAATCATCCCTCGACAGCAAGATCACGGCCTATCGCTCCGGAGCGGACATCTACATGGTCAAGCCGATCGATTTTTCCGAGCTTGCCGCGTCGCTTCAAAGCCTGCTTGGGCGCATCGATAAAAACGAGGAGAGCGCGAAACACGAGGCGCCGCAAGCCGCGTCCGCGCTGCCAAAAGCTGCTGAACCCGGCTGGTCGCTCTCGCGTAACGAGTGCATTCTGCACTCCCCGCAGGGGAGCGAGGTGTCGCTGACCTCCAAGGAGTTCGATCTGATCGAAAAGCTCGCGGCCTCTCCCAATGAAGTTGTCGAGCGTCAGGATTTGCTGAAGGCGCTCGATTATGACAACGACGAATTCGGAAACAAGGCGCTCGATGCTCTTGTGCACCGGTTGCGTCGAAAAAAGGATGATCTCGATCTTCGCATTCCCCTGAAAACCACGCACGGCGTCGGTTACTCCTTTGCCGATCACATCGCGATCGTCTGAGGCATGAGTTGCCTGGATCAGTCCGCATGAGCAAAGCGGTCGTCATCACGGGCAGCAGCCGGGGCATCGGCCTCGGTCTCGTCACCCGCTTCCTCGAAGCGGGGTGTCGCGTGGTGGTCAGCGGCAGCAGTGGCGAATCGACGCAGCGTGCTCTTGACAGTCTGAACCGGTTCGGCGAAGCGGTGGCGGGATTTGCTGCCGATGTCTCGACTTCCGAAGGTATCGAAGCGCTGTTCGACTTTGCAGAGCGTTCGTTCGGGCGCGTCGATATCTGGATCAACAACGCGGGTATCGCCCATCGCCAGCTACCGGCCTGGCAACTCGGCGACGATGAAATACGTCGCGTGCTTTCAACCAACATCGACGGCGTCGTCAACGGCACGCTCATTCCCTTCAGGCGAATGCAGAGCGCCGGTGGCGGGCTGATCCTGAACATGGAGGGACTCGGCAGTGACGGCTTCATGCTGGCGGGCATGACGATCTACGGCACGACGAAAAGCGCCGTGACCTATTTCACCCGCTCGCTGGCCAGAGAGGCGAATCAAACAAAAGTCAGGATCGGCACCATCAGCCCCGGCATGGTCGTAACGGAGATGCTCCGGGCGACCGTCATGGGCGATGATGACGAGGCAGCCAAGCGGCGGCGTTTTTTCAACGTTATGGCTGATGATGTCGAGACCGTCAGTGCGTTTCTGTGCAAAAAGATTCTCGCCTCCACGGCGGCTTCACCCCGCATCGCATGGCTTACCAGACCGCGCATCATCCACAAAATGCTGAGCGCGCCTTTCCGTCGCCGCGATTTTTTTGCCTGAACGCTTTTTCAGTTATCATCACAACGGAAGTCCATACTCCCCGAGTATGAGCGGAACGTGGCGAGGCACAAGGGTTTCGAGAAGCTCCGGATAGCGGTACTTAACGTAATAGTAGTGCCGGATGAGGTGATAATCGGTCGAGTAATGGGCGAAACCGATCCCTTTCGGTCCAACCATTGACAGCACACCAGCAAGCGCATGGCCAAGCCAGAGCGGAATGTTTCGTTCGGGGCGATAGGGTTTCCGCCTCCCTTTCATCGTCTCGATCACCTGTCCCGCAGTCGATCTGATGTATCTCTCGCACTCCCAATTGCCGAACTCCGGGTAGCGGTCAAGCTCGCGTTCGATGAGAGAGAGCAGCTTCGCTCCGGTTTCCGTCCGCACCAGCACCCATTGCCGCTTTTGATCCGACAGCAGCTTTCCGGCCAGATACCCCACAGTAATGTCGGCAAGGCTGTTGAGATAGTCGAAACAGGTCATGCAGGCGGGCGGGAAGATGCCGGGGTCGGCAAGTTCGTCGGGAAGGCTGAAGAAGGGCACTTTTTCGATGCGACCGCCGCGGTGGCGGATATGGATTCTGAAATCCTGCATGAACTCCATATGCTCCGCCGTAAGGGGAGAGGCGGAAATCCGCGCAAGCACCCGGCTGAACTGTGTTCTGTCGAGATTATCGACGCAAGGGATGCCGACGGTCATGATCTCCATCTCCTTCAGGTAATCAAAACGCTCCACAAAGTCCCGAAGCACATGCAGATGGCAGGCCGCGCCGATGACGAGCACGCGCTTCAGCTTTTTGCGATGAGCGTCACCGAGCGAGGCGAGGACGGGCGAGAGCACCGGCTTGTTGCCCTTCGACGAGTCGATCTCTTCGCGCGTTTCAGCGAGCAGCGGCTCGGAAAAGAAGTGGTTTTCGGGCGAGCGCCGCAAGGTGACGACTCCGTCGATCAGCTTTTCCTCGAACGCTCTCGCGGCGATTCTGGTAACGATGCCGCTCCACTGCGCACCGTCGATTGGCCTTTTCAACTGCGCGGTGAATCGCTCACTCGTGATGCCAAAACGCATCTCGACCGGGTCGTCGAGCGAGCGTTCCCTGCCGAAAAGTTTTCGTTCCTGCTCGCCGAGCCAGCCGTTTCTGAAAACGCAGCTTTGCACGCTTTCAGCGGAGGGCCAAGCGCGGTTCGAGCATAACCCGCACGAACTGCACAAGGTTCTGGTCATAGGTTCACTCGCTTCGATCCTGTCGTTCTGACGAAAAGAGTCTTCAGCTCAATGCGCCTGTCCCGTCGGGCGGATGATGATTTCGCTCACATCCACATGCGGCGGCTGGCTGAGGGCGAAGAGCACGGCGCGGGCGACATCCTCCGAATGCAGCTCCGGCGCGGCGGGTTTTTGCAATCCATCCCAGAACGGCGTATCCACGATGCCCGGCTCGACCAGCGTGACCCGCACGCCCATGCCCGCCACTTCGTTGCGGATCGCCTGCGCCATGCCGGTGACAGCCCACTTTGTGGCGGCGTAAAGGTTGCGAATCGAGGTGACGCGCCCCAGCACCGAGCCGGTGACGATGAAGTGCCCCTTCGTTTTGACCAGCTCCGGCAGCGTCAATCTCGCCGTCGCCGCCGCGCCGAAGAGGTTGGTCATCACCATGTCGCGCCACTCCTCGGGCCGATGCTCGCCATCGATGAACGACGACCCTTTCGAAAATCCCGCATTGGCGAACACCGCGTCGAGCCTGCCGAAGCGCTCGATTGCCTTGCGCACCATCGCCTCCTGCTGGCCCCAATCCGACACGTCGCACACCACCGCCATCGCCCGATCGGCGCCAAGCTCCGCTTCAAGCGCCGCGAGCTTCTCCGCTGACCGCGCCGCCAGCACGACTCGCCACCCCGCCTCCACGGCTTGAACCGCCGTCGCCCGCCCGATGCCCGTCGATGCGCCGGTGATGAGAAGAACCTTATCGTTATCTGAAATAGTCATGATGCGTGATTTACTGTTTGAATAAACCTGATTTGGGGAAATATACGACGGCGGGAGTATTTCGTTCATGGTTGCGAGCCTTCCGTATCCGCAAGATACCGCACACGGACATTGAACATGATTATCTGTACAAGCCTTGTCCCCGTGCTTTTGGTTTTTGCATGAGAAAAAAATAATGACTAATTTTTCATCAGAAAAAATTATTCAATCGACAAAAGTTTCAGCGCCATGACACTCTCGGTGGTAACGCAGCCGCAAAGCCGGTCAGCCGTGCTCTCGAAGGCGGTGCTCAATGCGGCGGAGATTCTCGAAATTTCCAACTTCAGGCTGGCGAAGATTCTTGGCGTCAGCCCGGCGACCATCACCCGTCTTGGCGGTGGCGCGTATCTGCTGAGCGAAGGGAAAAAAGAGTGGGAGTTTGGCGTGCTGCTGGTGCGGCTGTTCCGCTCGCTCGACTCGTTGATCGGTGGCGACAACGAGCTGGCCGCGCGATGGATGCAGAGTGAGAACCGCGCGTTTGCCGGACGAAAACCGATGGAGCTTGTCGAAACTGCGGAGGGGCTGGTTCGTGTCGTATCCTATCTGGACGCCAGCAGAGGTATCGTCTGAGGCGCGGTTCGAGCGCCGCGAAGCGTGGCGCATCGTCGAGGCGCAGCATGTCGTCTCCACGATGAAGCTTGTCGATTCGCTCGCCGAACAGGCGCTGCTCGAAGAGATCGTCGAGGCGCGCAAGCCGCCGCTGCCCGCCGAAGCCGAAGGGTTGCACTATCTGCTTTCCACGCCATTCCGGTATCCGCCGCTGCCCGGGGGTTCGCGTTTTCGCGGCGAGGCCGATCCGGAAGTTTGGTATGGCGCTGAACGAATGGCGACCGCCGCCGCCGAAATGGGCTACTGGCGCTGGCGATTCATGCAGGACGCGGGTTTCGAGCGGTTGCCCCCAACGCAGTTCACCGCGTTTTCCGTTCCTGCAGCAGGTGCGATGGTTGACTTGAGACGCCCGCGATTTGACCGCGACGCGCAATTCTGGATGCATCCGCTCGACTATGCCGCCACCCAGGCGTTTGCCCGCGTTGCGCGGGAGGTGCCGCTCGCCGCCATCATCTGGCAATCTGTCCGCGATCCCGAACCCCATTGCTGCATCGCCATCCTGACGCCATCCGCATTTCAATCAAAAGCCCCCGAAAACCTCCGGACCTGGACGCTCACCATGCTGCCAAAGGAAGCCGTCTGGCACCGCCAGGGCAGCGAAGCCTTCTCGTTCGGGACGACGGCGTGGGGGTGAAACCAGTTACCTCATCAGCTCCGGCAGTCGCGTCTTCCATTCTGGGAAAAGCACGAGGTCGCATTCGACGGTCGGGCCGCTCTGGTGGACGAGTTCGAGTTCGCCGATGCGCTGGCGTGGCTCTTCGGCGAAGGCGGTGGTCATGAGTTTCAGGAGGGCAGCTTTGTACTCCGTGTCTTTGTTGCCCGCCAGTTGGTTGCCTTTCATTTCGAGCACGACGAGTTTGCTGTGGCCTCCCGATTGCTGCATGGCGAAGATGAAGTCGGGATAGACCTTTTCGCGCCGCCAGCCCTGCACGGCGTAGTGGCTCCGGGCAACGTTGCGGTGCCACCAGGTGAGCGCTTTCTGGCAGTCGAGATACACGGCGACGTCGCGTTCGTCCTGATTGGAAAAATCGCCTTTGTAGATCGGCGAAAAAAGGCTCTTCTGCAATGGCCCGCCATCGCGACCGTTGAGCTGATCCGCGCCTTCCGGCTCGAAGGTCTCCGCCGTTTCGGGGAGCTGCCAGTTGCGCCCGTCGGCCCGGAGCCGGAACTGGATGCGTCCTTCGGCGACTTCATGGCGGAACAGCGCCTCGGCCTTGTCTGTCCGCTGCTCTTCGAGCCACTTGCGCAGCTCCTCGACGATGAGGCCCGAAATCTGGCCAAGCGCCGCGTCGCTGAATCCCCGCACTCGAAGCACCGCGAGGAGGTCGCTCACAATGTCGCTTGCCCACCAGGCGTTGGGCACGATGTCTGAAATCATGCGCACGGCGTAGGCGGTGTCGAAGACGAGCCGCTCTTGCGACGCGCCGACCGCTTCGGAGACGATGCGCTCGCCGCCGGAATCGACAAGGCGGATGCGCTGCATCTGCTGTTCGGCGGTGCTGGCGTTGTCCGGTATCTTCGCGGCGAGCGTTGAAATGTCGATCTCCCGCCAGTCGAGCGCTGAAAGGATGTCCTCTTCGTAGAGCAGCGGTCGAGCTTCGTCGCCTTCGACGCGAAGCACCAGCGGCAGATAAATCTGTGTCCGGGCGAATTGCGGGCGGCGGAGCACCGTTCGCGCTCCCGATGGCGCGGAGCTGTCGCTTGACCTGATCTCCCGCACCAGATCGCTCATGCCGTCCTCTTCGAGTCCCTTTTTAATGGCCGCGACCACCTCTGCGCTGTTGGCGTGGTGCGTGATGACGTAGCTTTCGTCGAGCAGCGGCACGCCGGTTTTCCGCGCGTCCGGCTGGCGGAGGATGCGCCCGACGAGCTGGGTCATGGCCGAGAGGTTCGCGCTGGCCGCAAGCGAGCAGAGCACGTAGGCGAAAGGGCAGTCCCACCCTTCCTGCAACGCCTGCTTGGTGATGATGACGCGGACGCGGTTCAGCGGACTGAGCAGATACTGATTTTCCGG
>CAIUQW010000266.1 GCA_903901395.1 uncultured Chlorobiales bacterium
CGAAACCCCGGACTGGCAGGATCACGTCGGCTTCGTGCCGACGGTGCTGGAGCAGGCCGCCCCGTCGCCGGAGAACACCATCGCCGTACTCTGCGGCCCGCCGATCATGATCAAGTTCACGCTCGCGGCCCTGCAAAAGCTCGGCTTCACGGCGGAGAATGTTTACACAACGCTCGAAAACCGCATGAAATGCGGCGTCGGCAAATGCGGCCGCTGCAACGTGGGTTCAGTGTACATCTGCAAAGAAGGCCCGGTCTTCACCGCCGCCGAAGTGCAGGCCATGCCGCAGGCTGACCTTTAAAGAAAGTACCTAAACAAGAATCTGTAGGGGCAGCCCTCGCGGCTGCCCAACGCATTGTGCAGAACACATAAAAAAAGGGAGCCGTGCCGCTCCCTTTTCTGTTTTATTCTTTCGTCCACGTTGTCCACTGCGTCCATTCCGTCCATGTGCGTCCACGCCACACGCAGCAGGGCGGGCATAAAACCCGCCCCTACAGAACCCCTCGAACGCTCACCCTTTGCTCATAATCTCTCGCAATACCGTCAGATTATTCTTCATCGTAATCGTGTTGGGGTGCGATTCACCCAATGATCGCTCACAAATCTGCACAGCTCGCCGATACAGCGGCTCGGCTTCGGCGTACTTGCCTTGGGCATAAAGCAATAACGCCAGATTGTTGAGGCTGCCCGCAACATCGGGGTGTTCGCTACCAAGCTGCTCTTCCCTGATCTTCAGCGCCCGCCGATACAGCGGCTCGGCTTCGCCGTACTTGCCCTGCGCTCGAAGCAATGACGCCAGATTGTTGAGGCTCTGCGCAACATCGGGATGCTCGCTGCCAAGCTGCTCTTCCCTGATTTTTAGCGCCCACCGGTAGAGCGGTTCGGCTTCGACGTACTTGCCTTGAGTATAAAGCAATCCCGCCAGATTGTTGAGACTGGTAGCCACATTGGGATGTTCGCCACCTAGCTGCTCTTCCAATATCTTCAACGACCGAAGGAAGAGCTGTTCGGCTTCGGTGTACTTGCCCTGCTCTCGAAGCAATGCCGCCAGATTGTTGAGGTCGGTTGCCACATCGGGATGATCTGTGCCAAGCGCTTTTTCATCGATTTTCAGCGCTCTCCGGAAGAGCGGCTCGGCTTCCGCGTACTTGCCTTGGGTTTTTAACAATAGCGCCAAATTGTTAAGGATGCTCGCCACATCAGGATGCTCGCCACCAAACTGCTCTTCCCATATCTTAAGCGCTCTCCGGTAGAGCGGCTCGGCTTCGGCGTACTTGCCCTGCTCTCGAAGCAATGCCGCCAGATTGTTGAGACTGGTAGCCACATTGGGATGTTCACCGCCAAGCTGCTCTTCCAAAATCCTCAGCGCTCGCCGGTACAGCGGCTCGGCTTTTGCGTAGAAAGCGCGACCATAATAATACGAACCCATGCTGTTGAGCAGAGTAGCGGTTTCCTCTGATGGTTCGCATTCCACTGCAATTTTTTCCGCATGAGCCAACAATTGTTCACATTCCGGCCAGCACACAGGATTAACGTATCCTTCCGTTGGAAACTGCTCGCGCAGAACTTTGAGCATGACAGTTCGATAACGAGCAATCTCGTCTTCACCTGCCCGCTCCTGCGCTACCGGTTGCACGAGGCGGTGGATGGAAACATGCTCTGGCTCGACCGACAGCAGAGAATATTTTCTCAAAGCCGCGATTGCTCTGTTCAGTATCAATTCATCCTGTAACCCACCACCATCTTCTTGAGACAAATGTTCACCACAAGCGGCCAGAAGTTTTTTCGGAATCATATCCGGCGCGACAACGGAACAAAAATTCAGAACAGTCACAGCAAGCGGCTCTCTCTCCCTGGCCTTCTCGATGGAAAGAGTGAACGTTACATCGACCGACTCAGGATGGTCATGTGGCGCGGACTCATCTTTCCGCAATGCAGCGCGGCGGGAGTTATAAAGCTCCAGATACTTTGCAATGCTGACGCCGCTGTTTTCGATGTACGCGCCAGCCTGCTCGAGGGCGAGCGGCAAGTCACCGAGAGCATCCGCCAGCGCTCCGGCATCTTTGTCATGATCCTGCCCTGTTCGATGCTTCAGGAACGTAATGGATTCCGGCCTCGTCCAAGTCTCGATTTTACGCAGTACGCCAATCTGCCGCCAATCTGGATTCTGCGTAGTAATCAGGATGTGACCGCTCGAAGCCTGCGGAAGGTAGCTGCTGATGCTTTCATAGTCGCATGTGTTATCGAAGATCAGCAGCCATTTATTCCTGTGGTTGAGTTCATCGCGGACCGCTTTGATAATCACTTCCAGCTCCTGCTCGCCTCGCTCAGGCAAGTTGAGCGCCTTTTGGCCAGCGAGCGACGCGTAGTCTGTTGCCAAAGACGAAGCATTCTCAGCCCGCAGCCACCAGACCACATCGTAATCACCGGCATTTCGATAGCAATACTCATTGGCAATCTGCGACTTCCCGACACCACCCATCCCGTGAATGATCTGTTTGGCTGAAGCGCCGAACTGCTCGCGAAGTTCAGTAAGAATCTCCTCCCTGCCGGTAAAATTCGGATTGCGCTGAAACGGCACATTCCAAACCGCCGGAAGCGCTCCGGGAAACCGGGGCGGCTGTGAAATGGCGGCTGGCGTGGATCCGACGCCGCCGGGAAAACCGGGTTCAGTTTCAGGCTTCTGCCGCTTCTTCGTGATGACGTGCTCGACCTGCTGAAGCAAAAAGCTCCTTGCCTCCTCTTTATCCTCCTTCTGAACCAGATCGATATACACAATGGCCTTATGAAGCCCCCGCAGCTCACACTGCTCGATACGAACCGGAATCAACAACCCTTTCTCGCCCGTCGGATCAACCGTAAAAGCTGCCGCCCACTCCGCCTGGGCATAAGCCGACTGCAAATATCGCGGAGACAACACCGCGATGGCGCGATGCGTATTCTCCAGCGCCCGCTGCATCTCGATCACGAAATTCGACGCGGGATGAAAATCCCACGCCTGAATGATCGTGGAGTATCCCGCCTGTTCGAGATGCCAGGCGATCCACTCGGCCCACAGGCGGTCGGCGCTGGTGTAGCTGATGAAGAAATCCTTTTTGTCCTGAGCCATGCAACGAGTGAAAAAAGTTACGAGGCCACGCTTTCATAAAGATAGCGAGTTTCTGCGGTAGCACAAAGGGGGGCTTGCGCTGGGCATTTGTGCTGTGTGGACTTGGTGGACGAAGTGGGCGTTGTGAACAAGGAGGGAGGCGGGTGGAGGCATTTCGGCCAATAAAAAAGCCCCCCTGATTTAAACTCACTATCAGAGGGGGCTTCTACTTTTTTTATATACTAACCGGTCAACGGAAAATCACGCAGCTTCGTTCTCGCGGGTTTTCCTCATGCGATACGCGCCTAAAATACCGCCAACCCCTAAAAGCATAACGCTCGCCGGTTCCGGCACAGCAGCCGAAAGTTCCTTTACCTGAAAACCATCAATTTGACCCTGATAACTAAAAGTCAACACACCTGCGGCATTAGAGTTCAGTCCTGTGATGTAAGCATAATTGCCATTAAGGCCATTGGAAGCTGTTGCTTGTGTCAGAGAACTTAAATTAGAGGCATTGGATATAACCTGTGACCCATTGATGAACAAAGATGTCGCCTGCCCTGCCTCTCTCTGAGCATACACCGCCATTTCATAACTTTTATTGGCGTCAAGCCCACCTATACTGATATTTTGAACAGTATCGGCATTCATATAACCGTCAAACAAGGTTTTGTACCCAGTGCCGGCCATAGCACTGGAACCACCTAAATCAGTTATAGCCGTACTGGCATTCGCAGTATAAGTTATTGTAGCGTTAAACATCGCTCCTGAAGCCTCATACCCAAGAACATCAGCGGTCTCGTTGGTTCCGGAAATACCGTTATAAGTAAACTTGTCTTTCCCATTAGACAGAAAACCAGAACCTTTATATTGAGAACCGTTGATTTCAATATCAACCATCTGATATACCTCTGCTTGAGCCACGCCACCGCTCGCCGCCAGCACCATGGCGGAAGCCATAAGTGCACTGAATAACTTTTTCATACCACAATCCCCCTGAAGGATAAATTTAGAATAACCTATACTAACCCCATTTGAATTTACACTTTTTATAAATCATATCCAAAACTAAGTATTTATTTTCTCAACAATCGCATATATGACTTATATTTTACTTACCATACACTCACACTCTACGCTTTCGTTCATCTCAAAAACAATACAGAGCAGGATTTTCCCGATGAGCGCCAGGCTCTCCTCAACTGAAAACCTGCAAGCTGCTCATCATCAGCACATTCGGATCGGAAAAACCAAAGAAGGCCGCGCAGCATTTCGTGCCCGCCAAAAAGCAGGAAGCTGGTAAAGTGAATACCAAAAGGGAGTTGCTTGATGCTGACATCAGAATAGGCGGCAGGCGCTACCACTGCGCGGCCTGCCTGGCCCAGCGGAAGATTGCAAAAGACGAGCTTGCAGGAGGAGTGGAGATCAAAGGGGCGGGAGCGTTTGTTGATGCAGCGATGAGCGCGACGAAGGCGGTGAGCTAATGAGGTGGACTGACAGTCAACGCACACAGCTCTCATAAGTCGTATAGGTCGTGCAGGACTTATGAGACCTGTACGACCTATATGCAAAGAACCTCACGCCTGCTTCAGATTCATCGTTGGTTTCTTGAAAAGCGCGAAGAGCAGCCACTGGTGGGCGAAGAGCATCAGCTCGGAGTCGTCGCTTCTGATGATTTCGAGGCGCTCCTCTTCGATGTCGAAGACGTCGAGGAAGCGGCTCTGGAAGACGAAATCACGGAAACCGTCGAGATCGTAGCTCGCCATGAAGAACATCTTCAGGCTCTTCTCGTCGGGTTCGAGTTCCGGGCTGTAGAGCTTTTTGTTGAGGATCACCTCCATCCAGACGCGGTTCTTGTCGTCATATTCGTCGATCCCTTGGTTTTTACGCCACTCCCCTACCGTCCATTCGCGCTCTTCGCCAAAGCCTTTGCAGTGCTCCTCTTTGATGAGGAAATAGAAGTCGTCCCCGGCCTCTTCGTTCTTGTAGATGCCGAAACCAAGCGGATAGTAGCGGCACGCCGCCGGGCGGTCGCCGTAAACCGTGCACCCCTCGACGGCGACGAAGCGGCACTTGCCCTCTGCACCGAGCTTGAGCTTCAGGAACGGCAGCTTCGACTCCTTCTGAATCACCGGCTCGGTGTACTCCGAGATGAACTCGGCGGAGGTGAGGCCGAGGCGCTTTTTCATCCGCAGAATATCGTAGGGAGTAAGCACAATATCGAGATTGCTGCAACAGGTATTGAAGCAGGAGAGGCCGCTATGGCAGTTGAAGCTGAACTTGCTCTCGCTGGTGAGGCGGGTCTCCGCGTTGAGTTCTATGCCGAGTTTGCCGAGAATGTTCTCCATCGTCTTTGTTGGTTTGTCCGCCCACTCTTCCCCGACGGGAACAGGGAAAAACAGCGGAATGTTCGTTATAAACTGTTGCAGAAACTCTCTGGATGGGTTATCATGACTGGATTCCGAGGCAGGCGCATTGTGCTCCCGCTCCTTCGGAAAGCCCTCCAGGGTCGATGAACTTACCCAAATTTCGAGTCAATCAGAAATACCATGAAAGTAACGGAAGCTCCCGAGTGCCCCCATTGCGGCGCGAAAATGAAAAAATGCGAACCGCCGCCGATCAACTACGGCGATGGCCTGGGCTGGTGCACGCCATACATGTACATTTGCTTCAACGACGAATGCAAGCTCTACGTGAACGGCTGGGCCAACCTGAAAAACAACTATAACAAGAACGCCTCATACCGCTGCATGTGCTACCCCGACAACGGCGTGTTCGACGCCATGTGCGTTTTCAGCCCGGATGGTATGAAAGGCCAGATCATCGAAGAGTGAATCGCCCCTGATCGATTCACCGATCTTAGCCTCCAATTATAGCCCTCAAACAAACGGGGTCGCCTTTTCACAATGGCGACCCCGTTTCATTTCAATCTCATTCGAGCGAAAAATCCGCCGCGAACTTCATTACATCTCGACGTCCCGCTTTAGCATCTTCGTGTAGGTGATCGCCGCCGTGCGATAAACGAAGTGCGCGAGCTTCGAGTAGGGCAGGTAAACGATGATGTAGAACACCAGCACGAGGTGGATGAAATAGGTGGCGTAGGCCAGCACCGCCGGGAAGCCGGTGACGCGCATCACCTGGGCGAGGAAGCCCGTGACGCCGACCATCAGCACGATACCGGCGAAGAGCCAGTCGAACGACGAGGTGGTGGTTTCGACGGCGCGCTCCTTCAGGCGGTTTTTGATCACAAGCGTTCCGCCCGCGAGCAGCATGATGGCACTGAGGTTGGCGAAGAGCTTGAAGATGATCTTGTAAATCCAGGCCACGACCGCCGAACCGCCAAAGATAGAGAGCGCATGAGCGTCAACGTCGTAGGGCAGCTCCCAGTGCAGGATGTAGAGGTTGAACACCGCCCATCCGGTGGTGATGGCAAGGCCGATAAAGCCGTAGAATACAAGGACGTGCGAGACCGAGCGATCCTTGTTTTCGTCGCACTTCCTGAACTTGGAGTGAGTCATGATCTCCTTGAGCGTTTCGACGAGGCTCGGCATGAACTCGGCCTTCGGCTTCTTGCCGGAAGCTTCGGTCATGTTCTTCCAGAAGCGCGAAATGCTGATGGCGAACATGCCGACGGCAAGCGCCGAGAGCGGCACGAAAACGCCGTCGATGACTGGCACCGGCACGAACTTCGAGAAGACCACCGGGCCTTCGGGAATGTTCAGGTGGCCGGTAATGCCGAGAAGCGTAAGGAAAATCACCACCGGAATGAGCAGCGCCTGCCAGATTTTGTCCGGATTGCCGACGAGCTTGCCCATGAAGCTTGGGAAAGCGTTCTCCTGAATGACGCTTTTGCGCAAAATCGCGAGCACATCGCCCGGCCTCGCGCCGCGCGGGCAGTACTTCGAGCAGTCGTTGCAGTTGTGGCAGAGCCAGATGTCGGAGCTTTTGAGCAGCTCGTCCTTCAGGCCCCACTGCGCCATGAGCATCTCCTTGCGCGGAAAGGGCTTGTCATCAGGGGCGAGCGGGCACACCACGCAGCAGGTGGCGCACTGATAGCACTTTTTCAATGTATCGGCACCGGCCTTTTTCAGCTCCCTGACAAATTTTACGTCCGGTGTGAATACAGTCTCTTGAGCCATAGAAAACCTCCAGAATTAACAGCGGTATGAACCGGAGCAAGTCGAGCGGCGCGCGAAACCGGATGTCGATTCCAACGCGGCGGCTCGCCTGCCCTCAGCGGTTGTTTTAGAATCCCTTGTACGGATTGTCTCCCAAATCCTCGACCTTTTTGGCAAACGCTTCGAGAATGCCCGGCAGCTTGTCCCACTCGTTGATGGCGAGCTGCACCTGCTCGACGCGGTCGGCTTCGAGCATGAGCCTGCTGAGCGTCTCCTGCACCTTGCCGAGGCGTTCGTTGGCCATCTGGCTTCCCTTGACGTAGTGGCACTGGTAGTCGTCGCCATATTTGCACCCAAGCAGCATGATGCCGTCCACGCCGCGCGACAAGGCGTCGGCGATCCACACCAGGTTCAGGCCGCCCAGGCAGCGCAAGGGGATGAACCGGAAGTTGGTCTTCATGCCGATCCTGTTCAGGCCAACCATGTCGAAGGCCGGATAGGCGTCGTTCTCGCAGACGAAGCCGACGATGAAGGTTCCCTCATCGGGCACCTCTATCGACTTCAGCATCGACGAAATCATATCAACGCTGTAGTCCTTGAAGGAGATGACCCTCTGCGGGCAGGCGCCCATGCAGGTTCCGCAGCGGCGGCAGCGAGAGGCGAAGTCGAGCGGCGTGCCGTCCGGCTTTTCGTTGTATGCGCCGAAGGGGCACTCGACCGTGCAGCGGCGGCACTGCGTGCAGCTCTCGAAGCGGATTTCGGGATAGGTTCTGTCCCAGGTTCTCGGGTGCACCGCGCGCCCCTGCGCCGTCAGCTCCATGCACTGAATCGCCTTGAGCGCCGCGCCGGTGGCGTCCGCGGTGGCCTGCACGGCGTCCATCGGATGACGCACCGCGCCCGCTGAGTAGATGCCGGTTCTGCGCGTTTCGTACGGGAAACAGATAAAGTGCGAATCGGGGAAACCCCATTTGAGATGCGGAACTTCCGGCCCCTGACGATACTGGAGATTCAGCATGAGGCTCTCCGGTTCGAGCGATTCGATAATGCCGTCGGAGGTCTCTTTCTGTACAATGTTGCCGATATACTCGGGAGTCAGGTTGTTGACCGACATGTTGTCGGGCACCATGGCGGAGACCATGCCGGTGGCGAGCACGAGGAGGTCGGCCTTGACCTTCATCTTCCTGCCGAGCAACTGGTTGTCGATCTCGACGACGAGGCTGCCATCGGGCTCCTCTTTCAGGCCGAGAATTTCACCCTTGGTGAGGAAAATGCCCTCGTCGTCCTGGGCGCTCTTGTAGAAGTTTTCGTAGAGGCCGACGGTGCGCATGTCTTTGTAGACGATGAACGCGCCCGCGTCCGGATCGGACTCGCGAACGTATTTGGCCTGCTTGAGCGAAACATTGCAGCAAACGGTCGAGCAGTAAGGGACGTGCTCCTTGTCGCGCTGACCGGCGCACTGGAGAAAGACCACGTTCTTTGCCGGTTTGCCGTCGGAGGGACGAGTGACCTTGCCATTGGTTTTGGCGACGTTCTGCTCGAATTCGAGGTTGGTCACGACGTTGCGATGCTTGCCGTAGCCG
>CAIUQW010000267.1 GCA_903901395.1 uncultured Chlorobiales bacterium
ATGAAGGGCGAAATCCTCTGTCGTCAGGCTTTCGGCAGCGCCGTCTGCATCTTCAAGTACGAGCGGCCCGCAAAACATCTTTCCGATTCTGAAGAGGCACCTGTTTGACAAGCAGGTACAAAAATGCAATGTTTTTTTACTTCGAATCGGGCGAAACTTTTAGACAATTTTTAATCTTAAAAGCATATTCGTGGTAAAATATTGACTTGATTTTGGCTTTAAAAAGCAAAGCGCTTTTACCCATTACAGTGTCGTTAAAAAGTCATGACTAGGATGAAAGGCTGACTGATGAGATAACTTGTCTCCTTGTCTGTATATAGTGAATATGTACACGGTTCAAAAATTTCATTTGCAGGGTTCAGGAGGCTTTTTGTCCGCTTTCGTTCGATCAAAAAAAGAGCTTGCGCTGTTAATACTTCTTGAATGACGAAACTTTTAACCGGATTTTAACCTTCACAGCGTATTATGGTTGAACTTTAAATCGAATGATTCAGAATATTTATGAGACGTTGAGCCAGATGCTCGGAGAGTGGAATATCATGACCAGTACAGACGCCACGATGAACATATAATTGATTACTATGCCAATACATAATCGATATGTACAACGTTCAAAAATTTCAGAGGCAAAGTTCAGGGAACTGGTTCGTTACTTTGCCGCTGATCTGGATGCAACTCAGATCACCTTTATCAGCGGCCTGAACCGCAATACCGTCAATCGCTATCTCAAGGCGATCCGTGAACGCATAGCCGAGCACTGCGAATCGGAATCATCACAGTCGGAGGTGATGCATTCCGATGAATCCTGCTTCGGTGCCCGTCGCATTGCCATAAGCGCCTGCAACGGCACTGATGGCCAGCGCGATGATATTGGCGCCATCCATCAATCCAGCAAAGTCTGTGCCCGGATTGTACCGCTGCACGCAAAGCCATCGACGAAAAAATGCGTTATTGCGGCAAGACTGACTCGCAACGGCATCGTTTCCGCTAACGAACATTCAGGTGCTCACAACCTTCTTGACGCGGGCTTCGAGGAGTTTGCCAAAAAGCACAAACATGTCAAAGGCATCGAGGGATTCTGGAGTCTCGCCAAAACCAGACTCGCCAAATTCCGTGGCCTGAACAAGGAGACCTTCTACCTGCACCTCAAAGAGTGCGAATTCCGCTATAACTATCGCACGCAAAACCTCTACCTGCAAATTCTCAAACTCGTCAGAAGCAAGCCGTTATTCGTGTGATTGTCAACAAACAATCACACTGTCGAACTCCGCGTTTTGCTGATCCGGTTGCCGAAGATGTTGAAGCAATCAATATCTTCGGCAAATCACCTTGAACACTCTCTTTTTCAGAATACCGCTGAATCTGATTCGGTTGCTCATGTATATCGATCATTGGGATCTCTCATGAATTCGGGCGCGGTCACGCAAATGTTTTCTTCCGAGTGTGCTCAGTCCGCTTGAAAAAGCTTCGGCAATGCTACACCCGCAGGTTCGCGGATGACCAGGTCGTAGCGAATCGCGCCTGATGGCTCGGGGTTGATTTCGATGCAATATGCTCCCGCATTTCGGGCGATGGCGGGGAAGCCTGCCGCAGGCCAGACGGTACCGGAGGTGCCGATGCTGATAAAAAGGTCGCAACTGGCGATCATCTCCGAGGCCTGTTGCAAGACCACCTCGTCAAGCATGTCGCCGAACCAGATGATGGAAGGCCGGAGCCAGTTGCCGCAATCGCAGCGCAGCGTTTCATAGTCGTTCTTCAAATCCTCTTTTTGCGCACCGCACTGCTCGCACCGCAAACGCCAGAGGCTTCCGTGCAGTTCGACCACATCCCGCGAACCGGCGCGCTGATGCATCCCGTCGATGTTCTGCGTGATCACGCGGGCCTCCGGCATGGCGGCGATGACGCGGTGCCCGTCGTGCGGATGGCAGTCGAGCACGGCTTTGCGGCGGAGTTCATGAAAGCGCAGCACCTTTTCGGGATCGCGCTCGAAAGCTTCCTGACAAGCGTACTCCTCGAAGTCATACTGACTCCAGAAGCCTCCTTTGCCCCGGTAGGTGGATACGCCACTTTCTGCCGACATTCCGGCTCCGGTGAAAAAAACGATGCGCCGGTACGATGAGAGATCGATGCTTTTCATAAGGTTTCGCGGATTTGCAGAGATTTGTTGAACGGAATGCTGCAAAGAAGCGTATGGGTCATTATATTTATATATCAATGATCGAAATAGCAAACCAACGGAGTTGCCATGTTAAAAGAAGCTGCTGCTGTTACGGGAGGCGCGCTCCTTCTGCCTTCAATCGGAGTATCGATGGTTGCCTGTGGCGTGCCGGGACTTTTGATCGCGGGTGCCGGTTTCTTTGTTTTCGACGCCGTGATGAAGGAGAAACGGGCTTCTGCGCCGCCACCGCCATATAGCGATCCCGCCAACGAGAGAGAAGAGGACTGGGAAACCCTTCCGTCAACGGAACCCGACACCTTCCGGTAAGCGCCGAGATGTTGCCGGGTCCCAATTGAGCGTGGCTCGATTGTCCGAACGCCGGATGGCGCACGCTGAAACCGCGTCAGTTCGTCACCGGCAAGGGATTTTCTCACTTTGCGATTATGGCGGATTCATTTTCGGAAACAATGCAATCCGGGCGGATTCCTCTCAAAAAGCTTCTCGGATTTCTCGGGCCGGGGTTTCTGGTGACGGTCGGCTTCATCGATCCCGGCAACTGGGCCACCAACATCGATGGAGGAGCACGGTTCGGCTACGAGCTGCTCTGGGTGATCACGCTCGGCACCCTCATTCTTATCGTCATCCAGCATATGGCTGCACGGCTCGGCATAGCGACCGGCAAGTCTCTCGCGGTCAACATCCGTGACCATTTCCCGGCTCCGCTTGCTTCGTTTCTCGGTTTTACGATTGTCGCGGCCTGCGTCGCCACCGATGTGGCCGAGCTGGTTGGCGGCGGCATCGGCTTCAGCCTGCTCTTCGGAATGCCGCTCTGGGCGGGTGCGCTCTTGACCGTCGCTCTGGAGGTGTTCCTCGTGGTCAGCCAGCGATACCATCGAATCGAGACAATCATCGTCGGCTTCCTCGGCATCATCGCACTCTGTTATCTGGCTGAACTCTGGATCGTCCAGCCAGACTGGCACGTGGTGTTGCCAACCACGGTCACGCCGGTGCTTGGCCGAGAGAGCATCTACGTTGCCATTGCCATTCTTGGCGCAGTGGTCATGCCGCACAATGTTTTTCTGCACTCCAACGTCATTCACAGCCGGAAATGGGGGATGACCGACACTGAAAAAAAAGAGTTGCTTCGTTACGAAAAGATCGATACGCTTTTTGCCATGACGCTCGGCTGGGTGGTCAATTCGGCGATGATCGTCGTAGCCGCCGCCGTGTTTCATCAGCAAGGAGTGAGGGTAGAGAGCATTGAGCAGGCGTCGGCGACGCTCAAACCTCTCGCCGGGCCTATTGCGGGTTTGCTCTTTGCCATCGCGCTCGTGTTCGCGGGTGTCGGCTCGTCGATCACCTCCTCAATGGCCGAGGCCAATGTCATTACCGGCTTTCTTGGCAAACCCGAAGATCCGTCGAGTTTACTCTATCGGGTGGCGGTATTTTTGACGGCAATTCCTTCGTTTTTCATCTTTCTTTTCAACGTCGATACCTATAGAATTCTCATTTTCAGCCAGGTAGTGCTGAGTCTTCAACTGCCCTTCACCCTCTTGCCGCTGCTCGTCCTTTGCCGGAGCGAGAAGGTGATGGGCGTATTCCGGAGCAGGGGACTCGAATTCGCGGTGGCGGTGGTAATCACGCTGGTAGTCGTCGCACTGAACATATATCTTTTCTATACCACAATCAGCAGAGGCTCCTGATATGCAGAGTTACCGGAACATACTGGTGGCGATTGACGGTTCGGCTGCGGACGATGCGCTGATCGCTCAGGTCTCGGCTCTTGCCGCGCCGCTGGGATCACGCGTGCGACTCCTGCATGTAACGCACTCACACACACTCGACCAGGAGCGTGCGTTACGAGAGCAGGCGTCGGAGTTTCTCAAACGGCATCGAGCCATTATGGAGGAGCAGGGCATCGAGGTAGAGGTGCTTGTCAGAAGTGGTGAGCCGGACAGTGAGATTTTGCGGGAGATCGAAGAGGGGCAATACGACCTGCTGGCGATAGCGGCGCACGGTCACTCCTTACTTGGGCGGATTCTTTTCGGGAGCGTGTCGCGCTCCTTGCGGAATAAAATAACCATCCCGCTTTTACTGGTCAAAGGGGAGTAGCAGATTTCTCCTCTCTGACAGTAGTTCTTTCGAGAGCGCAACGCATTTTCAAAAAAAGAATAAGCCTCGTTGCGGAGGCTTATTCTCGTCAAAAGACAACAGATTACTGCCGTTTACGTCAGTTGAACGGATTGTGCCGTGGCGTAGTGTCGGACGGTGGCGGCAGAATCGGTAACTGGAAGCTTGGCTGATCGCCGGTCAGGGTCTTCAGGAACGCGACGATTTTAGAATTTTCTTCCGGTGAGAATTTCTTGCCGAGCTGTATCTGGCCCATGGTTTCGACCGCCTGGCTCAGCGTCTGAGCTGCGCCGTCGTGGAAGTAGGGATAGGTCAGCTCCACGTTCCGCAGGGTTGGCACCTTGAAATTGAAGCGGTCAGCATCTTTTCCCGTGACGCCCTTTCGCCCCTCAGCGGCGTTGGCTGTTTTGTACGGTTCGACGACGCCCATTTTCTGGAATGAGCTTCCACCGACAGCCTCTCCGTTGTGGCAGGTGGTGCATCCGCTCGACTTGAACAGTTCATATCCCTCGCGTTCCTCTTTGGTGATGGCGTTGTCATCGCCAGCAAGCCACTTGTCAAAGCGTGAATTAGGTGTGACCAGCGTCTCTTCGAACGCGGCGATGGCTTTTGTTACCTTGTCGATGTCGATAGTGTCCGTTCCGAACGCCTGCTTGAATTCCTCGACATAGCCGGGAATCGTCTGCAACTCCGCTACTGCCAGCTCGTGAGTATAGCCCATTTCACCGGGATTGGCGATAGGCCCGCCTGCCTGCTCTTTTAGGTCTTTGGCTCGTCCATCCCAGAACTGGGCCAGATTCATGCTCGAATTCAGTACGGTCGGCGCGTTGATCGGCCCTTGGTGCCATTTATGGCCGATCGAAGTTGTGAGGTTGTCGCTTCCTCCCATGCTCAGATTGTGGCACGAATTACAAGAAATGAAGCCCGATTTGGAGAGCCTTGGATCGAAATAGAGTTTCTTTCCAAGTTCGACAAGGGGTTTATTAACAACCTTTGGCTGTGGAATGATTTTTAACGGCTCATCGCCTCTTTTCTGGGTGAGGGACTGAGGTGAGGCCTCTTCTGAAGGTTTTTGCGGAGCTTTCGAAGAGCAAGCTGATAGTGTGGCTAGAATCGAGAGCGCTGCAACGAACGATTTTTTTGTCATAAAACCCTCCATATTGAGTTGGTAAAAATTAAAAAAGGACAAAGTAACAAAAAGTGATCGATTACGGTACAGATAGTGATTGAGTCCTAAGGGATTTTACGGCTATTGCTGCCTTATATATTTTAATAGATGGAATAGTTATAATGATATAGTAAGGAGGATCGAATTCGAAAAAACGTCTTTCATCACTTCGGCGACAAAGTTTTTATTGTTAAACCTGCAGGTCATTAATAATACGTCAGCTTTGTATCTTGTAACTTCACGTCAATATATCGATAAGTGGCGAATTTTTCGGAAAGTCGGGCAAAGAAAATGGAGGTAAGTGGACTGTTTTGTTTTGGTCGCTTCTGAATTCTGTTTGAGATATATATTAATTGTGTTTGAATTTTTTGCATTGTTCACTTATAAAGTGTATAAGTATATCTAAGCTTCATAAAACTCACTAAAGAAGAGATTGCTGAGTATTTTTTTTTAAGAATAGCTATTTGGGAAGTTTTTTATCTCAATTGACTCAGATTATGTCAATTTGTTAAAAAGCAGTTAACCTCTTATATGTTTTTAGTATGTATGGCAGTGTTTTTTAGGGATATTTATCAGATTGCTATCCAAATAAGATTTTTTATTTAAAATTTATCTTTTTCAATCAGATGCGATTTTTATAGTATTGTTTCGTTTTTTGTATAACGTATTGTAAAATTAATAGATAGATTTTATTTTGTTTTGTATTGCCATAACTTTCTATTATGAACTGGAGTGTGGAAAATCTTGTCGAGTGTTGTCAGGTTTGCGTTAAATGTTCTGTGGAATACAAAGTGGCTTAATGGCGAATGCTAAACGAGCCATGAAATATCTGACAATGTAGAATATTCAATGTATTTATTTTCATCGATTCAAAATTTTCATAGAGTTTGTTTATGTAGGGAATTAAGTGAGCGTATATTTATTTTATATTTTTTCGTATGTGATAAAATGATCGTAATGGGGAGAGATGGCTGTTTTTTCAGGCAAATTAAAGAGATCATGTCCATTCGGATATGTGGATTGAAACTATGACTATGAAAGTTGATTTTTGTACCTTTATTATCGCGTCCTTCCGGGCGCGTGGATATTTATCACGAGTTTTGTATTCATTAATCATCTCATGGATTTAATTGATCCGTTATGTTTGTATTTCATGAGGACAGTCCATGACTCTTTAATGTTTTTCTGCTAATGACGCTGATAATACGTTTGCCGGTTTGGAATATAACGTTTAACAGTTTTTGCTGATGTTAGCGCCATATATAAAGAGTTTTACGCTGTAGATTCGTCGATTGCCATATTGATGGTAAGATGCTATTTTTAAACACAAAAAGAGTCGCGAATCTGTTGGCGCGTGGGTTGAAACAATCTCTATGCATAATATCTGGCAAGAATATATGTCATTGCTATGCTTGACATTTTAGGGATTTATGGCCATGGAGGGCAGAAGCCGGAATGTCCCGAATTAAACGGGATGTTTCGTTTTTTGCACTTGTTCCGGTATAGACTCACGAGATAAATCCTTTTTTTACTCAAACAGAATTTGTTTTAAGAGTTTAGAGCGAGCTTTTTCCCAATCATGGCCTCTGCTGGACAGTAATACGTCATTTATCCGGCACATCATTTAAAACCTTCTTATCCTGAATGGCTGCTGGATTTTTGTTTTTCGCAATCCACAAGCTTATTTGTCGCCGATACATATATTTTTCGTCATCACCTTATCTTTGGATATGTTGAGATAAACTGTCTCAAGGCCATGTGATGGTTATAATGAGTATCG
>CAIUQW010000268.1 GCA_903901395.1 uncultured Chlorobiales bacterium
CTCATGAATCCGTGGCGACCGAACATCCGGTTGGAGTGAATGTTGACGATGGCCTGCCCTTTTTTGACCGCGATTGACTTGACCAGTCCTTCGTGGCTTTTACCTGCCAGCAGCGCGGGATCGTCGGTGATGAGCGTGCCTTTGGATTCGGGATGCCAGGTGTTGAGCACATAGACTGGAATGTTCTTCTTCACTGCCGGGGCGATGGTGTCGGGGTGCAGCACCTTCGCGCCGAGATAGGCAAGTTCGGCGGCCTCGGAGAAGGTCATCACCCGGATGCTCCTGGCCTCGGGAACCATGCGGGGATCGCAGGTCATCACGCCATCCACGTCGGTCCAGATTTCGATGGAGTCGGTATGCAGCCACGCGCCGAAGAGCGCCGCCGAAAGGTCGGAGCCGCCGCGCCCGAGCGTCGTGGTCTTGCCCCCCTCGGTCGCGCCGATGTAGCCCTGCGTCACGACGACCACGCCGGATTCGAGCTTCGGGCGGATGATCCCGTCCGTTTTTGCCTGACAAATCTCCTCGATGGGACGCGCGAAACCGAAGCACTCGTCGGTGATCATCACCTGGCGAATGTCGAGCCACTCGCACGGCACGCCAGCTTCGTTCAGCGCGGCGGCGAAAGCCGTGGTCGAAAGCAGCTCGCCGAAGGAGCAGATGCGGTCTCGCGAGCGCTCGCTCAGTTCGCCGACGATCTCGATCCCCTCGGTCAGCCGTTCGAGCCGGGTGACGTAAGAGTCGATTTTTCCGGCAAGCTCGGCTTTAACGGTATCGTTTCCGACAAGCTCCCCGATCAAGTCGAGGTGAAACTGCCGAACCTCGCCCGCGAGCCGCAGCGCCTCTTCGAGACGGCCCGCGCCAGCCGTATCGGCGATTTTGACAAGTTTGTTGGTAATGCCGCTGCACGCGCTCAGGACGACCAGCGGGGTCTCGGATTTTTTCTTTTCAGCGATGATGGCGATCACCTGCCGCATGGCCGAAGCCGTGCCGACAGAGGTGCCGCCAAATTTCATGACTGCCATAACCTCAATCGAAAGAATTGGATAGTGATCGTTTCAGGATCGTTTTCCGGTTCAGATTTACTATACTTCCATGATCGGAAAAACTCATGAACCAGTCTCGCCGGCCCCATGAACGAGATCACCCGCTTCACCCCGAAAAGAGCAAAAACGGCAGGCATCTACAGAACTATGGCGCTCATCGCGCTCTCGTGCCTCATGCTCGCGCTTGGCGCCTGCCAGAGCGTGCGCCCGCTCTCCGATCGCATGGAGAGCAAATATAGTTTAAAAAAGCGAAAAACTTCCATCTCGCGCCTCCGCCCGCAAGGCCCGGAGCGGTGCGACGTGCCGGTGCAGGTCTCCGAACGCGCCTTCAGGGCGATGCTCGACTCCATCGAAGAGAGCAAAGGGGTGAAATACCGTTTCGGCGGAACAACGACAGACGGTTTCGACTGCTCCGGCTTCGTGCAATATCTCTATAACCAGTCGTTCCAGATGATTCTGCCGCGCACCTCGACCGATCTTGCGCTTCTGGGGCCGATCATTCGGCAGGATCGCCTGCAACCCGGTGACCTGGTGTTCTTCGCCGCCGGAGAGGAGATCACCCACGTCGGCGTTTACCTCGGCGGTGAAAAATTCGCTCACGCCTCGACGACGGCGGGCATCAGGGTAAACACGCTTCTCGAGCGGTACTACCAGCAGCACTACGCCTTCGGTACGAGGATTATTGTGGTGAGGTAGTGTGGACGCTGTAAGCGCATTGGACGAGGTGAACCGATAATTGCCAATGATCAGCATGGCCTGCGAAATGTCAAACGCTTTGCATCTGAATTTCTTCCCGCCCCGCAAACGCCCCTTACGTCGTCCACTGCCGCACCGCCTCGCGCGTCACGAGCGCCTGCGCGCCGGAGTCCCGCAACAGCGATTCAACGAACGACAAAAAGCCTTCGATCTTTTCGGTGGCGTCCACGATTTCAACCACCATCGGCAGGTCTCCGGCGAGTTCGAAAATCTTCGACGTGTGCACTTTGTGGCGCAAACCAAAGGAGAGAAGGCCGCGGAAGACCGTGGCTCCGGCCATGCCGCGTTCGAGGGCTTCGCTGACGAGCAGTTCGTAGAGCGGGCGGTGATGCAGTTTTTCCTGCTCGCCGATGAAAATCCGCAGGAGTTCCGATTCGATGAAGTTCATCATTGCCAGAGTTTTGCGAGTAGCGTTCCTGAGACGATGCAGA
>CAIUQW010000269.1 GCA_903901395.1 uncultured Chlorobiales bacterium
AAGCCCTCCTGGGACAGGTCCGGCGCAGGGCGCCCGGTGTCCAGGGTCACGCGGACCTTGGCGGGCCTCCGGCCGAACAGCTTGTTCTCCCCCTCGTCGAGCACCTCGATGACGACGTTCTCGTCGTCCGCGGTCACCCCCAGCGCCTCGAGCGCCTCATGGATGGCGTCCTGCACGGTCTTTCCGGTTCTCTCCACGGATGTGGGCATCTGGCTACCTCCTGGGCGAAGGATGTGCGAGGGGGGAGGGTCCGTCCCGGTGACGGATCCAGCCTACCCTTTCGTCGCGGGCGGGGTCTTGTCCGTCGCGGCGGCCGCGGCGGGAAGGGCCTTCTGGGTCTTCTTCGTGACGATGGTTGGACGCACCTTGAGGGTGTTGATCCACTGGCCGAAGCAAACGAGCTCTTCGTCGATGATCGCCTTGACCTTCGGAAGCTCCGCGCGGCGGCGTTCGAGGTTCTTGTCGATGATGTGCTTGAGGGCGTCGATGTCCTTCAGGAACATGTTCTGTAGCTTGCCCACTTCGGGATCGATATTTCTCGGCAGGCCAAGGTCGAGCATGATCACCGGCTTCAGGCGGCGACGCTGCATGGCGTGCTGCATCTCGGATTCGCTGAGTATGTACTCCTTGGTGCTGACCGCCGTGATGATGATGTCGAATTCGTGCAGGTGTTCCTTGTACGATTCGTAGGGAAGCACGCGGTTGGTGCCAAGCTCTTCGGCCAGCGCTTCGGCCTTGGATTGCGTCCGGTTGGTGATGACAATATTCCGGGCGTTCTTGGCGTAGATGTGCTTGGCGGCAAGCTCTCCGGTTTCACCGGCGCCGACGAGTAGCACCTTTTTCATGGAGAGGTTGGAGAATATCTTCTGGGCGAGTTCGACCGCCGCGTAGCTGACCGAGACCGCGCCCTCCATGAGCTTGGTTTTGGTCTTGACCTTTTTGGCGACACTGAAGGCCGTGTGGCAGAGGCGTGTGAGCAGGATTCCGGCTGTTCCGACCTCGGCGGCGATGCGATAAGCATCCTTCACCTGACCGAGAATCTGGCCTTCGCCAAGCACGAGGGAGTCGATGGCGCTCGAAACCTCGAAGAGGTGACGGGCCGTGCCGCAGTAAAAACGGTTGAAGAAGTGTTCCGGACGTACAGTATTACGGGCGTCCTTGTAAGCGATCAGGTACTCCTTGAGGTAATCGCAGTTCACTTCGAGCATCGCAGGAACCACGTACAGTTCCGTGCGGTTGCAGGTGGATACAACCATGGCCTCGCTGGCCAGTCCGCTCGATACGAGGTCCGTGACGAATTCCTTGTTCTGAACTTCCGAAAGCGCGATTCTTTCACGGATTTCAATAGGTGCAGTTTTGTGGTTGACACCAACTGAAATAATGTTCATGGCAGGGTTATTTAAATGAGCTGTTCGTTAACCAATCGAAAAGAGCTTGGCAGAGTACTTCTCCAAAAGTGTGTTAATATACCGCAATGTGGCGAATTTTCAAATCGAGCATTCGTTAAATCCTCATTCCATGAAAACTTGGCGTAACCAGGCTCATGATGAAGAGGAGTGCCGTAACCAGTACGAAGAGCGCGATGAGCAACACGGCCATGTGCTTGATATCCCATCCGAAGAGCGGTTTTATGACCAGACTGATACCGTAGAGAAGCCAGATAATAAAGAGTGACACGAGCTTCGGATCGAACAGGTTGATCACCTCTTTTGATGCGTGCTGTTCGAGAATGCCCGCGCCGATGGTGACCGACAGGAAGAAAAAGCCGAAGGCCACCGCGTGCATGATGAGCAGTTCGATGGCTTCGAGATTTGGCAGCCGCTGGAAGAGCAGGCCGAAGCGGTTGAGCCGTATCTGCCGGAAAAGCACGAGGTACATGCCGCTGTAGAGGCCCGCGATGGCCACCGAGCTGAAGCCGAAAATCGCCGCGATCAGGTGAACACCGATGCGCAGACCGCTGAACGCGAGGCCGGAATCGACCGTCTGGGCGCTCAGAATCGACGAAAAGAGCGCCGATCCTGTCGCGAAGGCGATCACGAAAAAGCCGGTCTTGTCGCTTTTCGTAGTGAATTCGATAAACATATACGTAATGGCGAGCGTGAGCGCCACCATGCTCATGAGGTTGTAAGCCGAGTAGCTGAGCCGGTAGCCCGCCGTCGAGGTGAGCAGGCCGAGATCGGCCACA